>CAMPYS010000005.1 GCA_946998295.1 uncultured Prevotella sp. | reverse complement strand
CTACAGCAAGACCGACCCTGATGCCACGTTTATGCACATGAAGAAGGATGCTATGGTCCGTTGATAACGACTTCTTCCTCGTCTGCAACTCTTTCTTCGGGATGCAGGTTGGCAGATTTTATTATCGTTTGCAGTTCCACCTTGCTCATTGCAAGGAGCGTGGTGGGATTAGTGGCAATGCCTTGCAAACTGTTCTTGATAAGTTCCACACTTACCACTCCTTCCTTTACAAGAATGGTCCGATAGGTCTTTTCGATCAATTCCCAGAACTCATTGAATCTTTGGTTGGTCTGCCTATTTGTTGTCAGTCCTTGTTTGGTATTCCACTCGGAGGGATTGCACTCTTCGCCTGTGGTAATGGCTGTGCTCTTTCCGTCTATGGTGATACGGTAGAAAATGGTAGTATTGCCGTCTGCCTTTGTTTTCTGTCTGTTGATATAGAATAATATCTTGAATGTATTTCTCATTGTCTTGTCATTTTGCAATTTTAAATGAATAGATAAGAAATTAAGGGACTTGACAAGAATCAGATAGCCAACTGCATATCTTCGGTGTAAGCAAGGAAGCGGTCAAATTCCTCAAAGAGTTTCTGTGGTGTAACCTTTGCATAACGCTCGGTCATACTTACGTTGCTATGTCCGAGCATCTTGCTCACCGTTTCTATTGGAACTCCTTGCTCAAGCGTGATAAGTGTGGCAAAGATGTGTCTTACTTAATCCCATTAAATCACAATAGGCTGCACCTGTATGACAGGCAAAAACAAACAAATCCCTTGCCGTTTCCATTTCTTCCTCCAACTCTCCAAACTGGGTATTCATTAGTTTGTCAAGTGAACGTCTATCAAGTGCCTTTGGGAGTTTCTTATCACCTCTTGCTACCTTTACATTAGCAAATAATAAGGTGTCAGCCAATCCTTCATGGTATGCCAATTTGCATATGGTCTTTATTTGGGATGCAACTGCATAGAAACTACTTTCCTGAAATCATAATTTGTTCAAGTAGTAGTCCCTGAAATCATAAATGAAATTTTCTGTAAGTTGCGAGAAAGACAAATCTTCCACCTTATACTTGTCTTCGATAAATGTACGAAGATTATTACAGGTAGTATGGTAATTGGAAATCGTTTCTCTCTTAATGTCAATTCCAACATGTTCTTTCTTCTCCCTGATGAAAATATCCAATCGTTCGATGAGCATGCACCGTGTCTGCACACTGCCTTGAAACAGTTCCTTCACATCGGGTGCGTCAAATGGGCAACCTCTTGCAAGCAAAGACTGATAGGATGACAGGATGGACAGCAGCAAGTTCTCCAACCTGCCATTCACTTCCACCGTCTCACGACTCTTTCCGTCCATCCTACTCTCTCGTGGATTCCACAAATTAGGATTGCAGGAGAGTTTACAACTGAACTGGGCGACATTCCTTCCAAGTGTGATACGTCCCATAATCGGAGCCTTGCCCGACTTATCAAGACCGCTCTTTTTGAGGTAGAGCAACACCTTCATTTTCATTGATTAGTTGCATCATTATATTCACAACAAAAATAAATAAAGTGCAAATATATGAAAAACAAAAAAGCTCTAAATAATAAAATTTAATAATGCTGCAAATATACAAAAAAATATATTATATAACTTCTATATTAAATCAAATTTAATTCATTATATTTGCAAATATAATACGATTTTAAATAAAAATACTAAACAAATATGCAACAAAATGAACAACTAATTGAGCAATGCTTAGAAAAAGCTAAACAATGGCTCAAGCCTGCGTATGATGAAAATACACGCAATGCCATACAAAAAATGATTGACTGCAAAGACAAAAACAATCTTATAGAAAGTTTTTACAAAGACTTAGAGTTTGGAACAGGGGGACTAAGAGGTATTATGGGACCTGGATCAAACAGAATGAATAAGTATACTGTAGGACTTGCAACACAAGGATTTGCAAACTACTTAAAACTTAATTTTAAAGACAAAAAACAAATTAGTGTTGTTGTATGCCACGATTGTAGAAATAACTCACGTTTCTTTGCCGAAACAGTTGCTAATATTTTTACAGCAAACAATATAAAAGTCTATTTAGTTGAAGACTTACGACCTACTCCTGAATGCTCTTTTGCTATAAGATACTATAAAGCGCAAGCAGGCGTAAACATTACTGCAAGCCACAACCCAAGAGAATACAATGGATACAAAGCTTATTGGGAAGATGGTGCTCAAGTGTTAGCACCACATGATAAGGGTATTATCGAAGAGGTCAATAAAGTCAATATAGAAGATGTAAAATTTAATGGAAATAAAGATTTAATACAAATCATTGGAGAAGATATTGATAAAGCCTTCATTGACAAAATTAGAACACTATGTATTGACCCTGAAGTTATTAAACGCCAACACGATTTAAAAATAGTCTACACACCACTACATGGAGCTGGACGAGTTATGATTCCTAAAGCTTTAAAAGATTGGGGATTTGATAATATACATTGTGTAAAAGAGCAAATGATAAAAGATGGTAACTTCCCTACTGTAGATAGACCTAATCCTGAAATTGCTGAAGCTCTTACATTAGGATTAAGAGACGCTAAAAAAATTGATGCAGACATATTAATGGCTTCAGACCCTGATGCAGATAGAGTTGGTATGGCATGCAAAGACAGCAATGGAGAATGGATTCTTATAAATGGTAATCAAACTTGCTTACTATACCTTTGGTATATTATTACAAATAGAAAAGCTAAAGGGAAAATGAAACCTACTGATTTCATTGTAAAAACTATAGTTACAACAGAAGTTATAACTGAAGTAGCAAAAAAACAACAAATTGAAATACGTGATTGTTACACTGGATTTAAATGGATTGCTCACGAAGTGGCTATATCTGAAGGAAAACAACAATTCATCGGAGGTGGAGAAGAAAGCTATGGGTTTATGGCAGAAGACTTTTGCAGAGATAAAGATGCGGTAAGTGGCTGTACTTTATTGGCTGAAATTTGTGCATATGCTAAAGATAAGGGTAAAACATTGTATGACTTACTCATGGATATTTACCTTGAATATGGATTTAGCTATGAACATACTATAAACGTTGAAAGACCAGGTAAAACAGGAGCAGATGAAATTTTACAAATGATGACAAACTTCAGAACTAATCCTCCTAAAACTTTAGCTGGAAGCAAAATTATTATAAGTAAAGACTTTTTGAAATTAGAACAGACAAATAATAATGGTGAAACAAAACCATTAAAAATGCCTGCAACAAGTAATGTACTACAATGGTTCTGCGAGAATGGTAATAAAATAAGTGTAAGACCATCGGGTACAGAGCCGAAAATTAAATTCTATTTAGAAATAAAAGATAAAATGAACTCTGCGAAAGACTACAAACAATGTGTAGAAAGAGCTAAAATAGTAGTAGAGGAAATTAAAAGGGATTTAAATATAAAATAAATTTAATTCTATTTTTTATTTTATAGCTTAGTTGATAACTTGTAGGGAAATATATAAATATCTTCCCTACATTTTTATATTTATAAGTAACCTTCACTATATAAATAGTATCTATAGTAAAAAATATATACAAAAATCATTTTAAAAATATAGCTATTTAAGGACTATATACAGCAGATAAGAATCCATATTTAAGGATATTTTTTATTATAAAAATTAGCGTTGTAACGCTTTGTTAAACAAATCGTTACAAAATATCTAACTAATAAGGTAATCGTTTAACTTAAACCATTGCTGCGATCCTTATAAAAACATCTCTGCAATCCTTATAAAAGTGTTCAAGCAGTTCCTTAAGGATTGTTATTGAGGTTTAACTTAAACGATTTTTATACTAATTTTTATAGGTAAATTTTTATTACAATTAACATATTCCTATCCATACATACAATTGGAAATATTGTTATAGTTGTAGATAATTAACCCACATATTACAAACTGTTTATGTAATTTCTCAATAAACATATTTATTACACCTTATATATATAATACTATAAAATATGACAGAAAAACCAAAAACAGGTAGATGCAACTCCCTTTATAAAGAAGGGGCAAGGATAAGGATGCGAAAATAAGAAAAAATCAACTGTGTGAAATAGAATTACTTGAAAACGTATATAGCAGTAAAAACTGTTTACTCTGTCTATGGTGAATACAACTTTACCATACCTCCGTTTATTGATTCGATGATTCTACAATTCATGTAATGCTTGAACAAAATCATTGTGGAAAGAATTTGGGCAGTAAATAAAACAGAACAATATAACAAAACTTACATCTTATTAATTAATAGGCGTAACAATACAGTGTACTTAATACACCAAAGAAACTGATAATAGCACATAACAGAATACCGAACAGTAATGAGTTTCTATAGTTACTTCACCAAAATGAGCAAAACAGAGTTTTTTAGTCCAACTTTTCAATTTATACGAAAAGATGAAATAATTACACTGACGAATATTAAATTAATCTTACGATTCATTTAATATGTGTACGTACACAATATTAATTTTAAAAAAAACACTTTATTTTACTTGCAATTAACAGATAAAATGGATAACTTTGTAATCGTTATCCTGAATACAATCTTTTTACCTTAAGACTAATACCTACGAAATGTTGTGAGGCGATTACCTGTGAAGGTCATTGCCTTTTTATTTTTAAATTTTACTAACTTTGCAAAATAAAAAGTATTTAAATAAATTATCATAACATATAGGCAAATGCTCAAAAACAAATATTTAAAATATAAACTCTATTATATAATTTTAGATCTATTACTGTGGACTGTTGTTTTTTGCATCTTTAAAATATTATTTTTATACATATACTCAAAAACACTACAAAATTGCTTTGACGTAATTATACATGGACTTCCACTTGACATTTCTATTGCTTCATATTTGTCAACTGTTCCTGCCTTAATATTAACTATAACAAGCTGGATTAAAGATAATAAATCTACAAACAAAAAAGAAAATATTACAAATTTAACTCTGAAAATATGGATTATCTTTTCAAGTATAATTGTTGCTACAGCATTAGTTGTAAATATTGCACTATATAGTTATTGGCATTTCCCATTAGATGCAACACCTATTTTTTTTATTTCATCATCTCCAAAAGATGCTTTTGCAAGCATAAAAGCTACACAACTTATAGGTGGACTTATTTCGATAATAATAATAACATATATCATATTTTGGACATATATGAAAATAAATAAAAGACTTATACAATATGCTTCAAAATCTATAAGTTTCTTGAGTTCTTTAGTTATGGTAATTATGCTATGTGTTTTATTCATACTAATAAGAGGTGGAGTTACAGTGTCGTCTATGAATACAGGTAAGGCATACTTCTCTAATAATCAAATACTAAATCATGCAGCAGTAAACCCTATACTATCATTCATGGAAAGCATTACCCACGAAAAAGATTTTGCAGATATGTACAGATTCATGTCCAATCACAAAGCAAAAACTTTTGTAAAACCATTAATAACTGCAAAAGAAATGAGAATTAAAGCTAAACCCTTACTATTTTTATCTACCAAAACACCTGACATTTATTTAATAATAATGGAAAGTTTTTCTGACACTATTACAAAAATAAAAAATATAACTCCTAACATTAACGCTCTAAAAAAAGATGCTATATATTTCAAAGAATTTTATGCAAATAGCTTTCGAACTGACAGAGGCTTGCTTTCTATACTTCACGGATACCCAGCTCCTGCAACAGTTAGTCTTATGAAATTCCCAAAGAAAACAGCTGTCTTACCTTCTATCCCAAAAGAACTCAAACAAAATGGATGGGAGTTAAAGTACTATTACGGTGGAGATGCCGATTTTACAAACATGAGATCGTTCCTTATTAACCAAGGATTTAAAAATATTATAGAAGATACTGATTTCCCTATTAGTCAAAGACTTAGCAAATGGGGGGTTCCTGACCATATTTTGTTCAAGCGAGTAGAAGAGGATGTAAAACAAGATATAAAAATAAAGCCAACTCTAAGAGTTATACAAACTTCAAGCTCACATGAACCATTCGATGTACCATACAATAAAATACAGAACAAAGCACTTAACGCTTTTGCATATACCGATAAATGTATTGGTCAATTCGTAAAAATGTTAAAAAGCAGCAATAAATGGAAAAACTCGCTTATAATATTAGTACCAGACCATTTAGGAGCATGGCCAAAAGATATTAATGATTTCACAACAACACGTTTTCATATTCCCATGATATGGACTGGTGGAGTTATAAAAAAACCATGTATTATTGATACTTTTGGGTCGCAACAAGATATAGCCGCTACGCTACTTGGGGAATTAGGATTAAATTATGATTCGTTTTTCTTTAGCAAAAACCTTTTCAATAAGAATGAACCTCACTTCGCATTTTTTATGATGAATGACGGATTTGGACTAATAGATAAAAACAGCAAAGTTATTTTCGATAATAAACGAGGAAAAGATATTATAAATATTAGCAAAAACAAAAATCTGAATTTAAATCAAGGAAAAGCTTATACTCAAATTTTATTTAACTCTATTGCTTCATTATAACTCATACTAAATTTATGTTTTCACTTCAAACTATTATCAATTTAGATACTTACATAACCCTATGGCTAAACTCTTTCCATACAGACTATTTAGATAACTTTATGGAATTTTGTACAGGTAGATTCGTTTGGATACCATTCTATCTATCATTAGCATACATTACCTATAGAAAATATGCATGGAAAGAATGCCTACTTATTATTTTTCTTGCTATAATATTATTAATAATTAATGATCAAATTAGTTCATCGTTAATACGCTCTTATGTAGCACGTATGAGACCTGCAAACCCAGATAATCCTATATCATCAATGGTTTTAATAGTAGATGGATATAGAGGTGGACGTTATGGGTTTCCATCAGCTCATGCGGCAAACTGTTGGGGACTAATGTCTTTTATAAGTCTGATATTTTATAAAAATAAAGCTATAAAAATCCTTATGATTGTATGGGCATTACTATTATGCTATACTCGTATCTATTTAGGTGTACATTATGTTGGAGACATTTTGGCAGGAATGTTAATGGGATTTATAAATTCTATTCTTATATATCTAATAATTAAATATCTAAACTACTCACACAAAATTATAATAAATATTAATAATAACTCGTATAAAAAAAATGTAAAACTACCACTTATCACTTTTAGCTTAACCATCATTATAATGCTTATTCTATCTGCTTTCTTTGACCCAAATATAAAACTATAGCACTATAATATTTATAGTTCCTAGTATACATAAGATTAAATGAAATATAAAACAAACTTAGAGACATATCTATATAAAAAAAATAATTTATAACGAATTATACTCGTTATAAATTAAAATAATATGTAGTCGGTACGAGAATCGAACTCGTATGCCAAGATTGAGAATCTTGTATCCTAACCGTTAGATGAACCGACCTAAATTTATATATATAAAAAAAAGCGGAAGGAGGGGGATTCGAACCCCCGGTACGGAAACCCGTACGTCAGTTTAGCAAACTGGTGGTTTCAGCCACTCACCCATCCTTCCTAACTATTCATAAATATATTTCAGTAAATGTGCTGCAAAGATAATACTAATTTATCACACATCAAAACTTTTTACTATTTTTTTGGGAAACAAACCATAGTACTATAAAAACCTTACATGAATAATATCAGCAATAGTACAGTTATATTAAATAATATTCAACCAATAGATAAATTATCATGCACAGGTATAATATTATAATTTATTACCCTCACGAGGAAATATAACTTTTGGACTAAATTTCTTAGCTTCTTCTATGGATAACAGTGCATAACTAATTATTATTACAACATCGCCAACCTGTACTTTACGAGCAGCAGCTCCATTAAGACACACGCATCCAGAGCCTCTCTCACCAGGAATAACGTAAGTTTCAAACCGCTCACCATTATTATTATCAACTATTTGGACTTTCTCACCAATAATAATATTAGCTGCATCCAACAAGTCTTCATCAATTGTTATACTACCTATATAATGTAAATTTGCATCTGTTACAGTTGCACAATGTATCTTACTTTTTAATACCTCTATTTGCATTTTAATCTTTTTTATATGTTATATGATCGATTAGACGAATAGGTGTAGAACCACAATTGACTGTTATACAACCTACAATATAAGAACTTTCTGACCACGTTTTTACTTCTTCCAATGTAATACCGTCAACTATAGAAAAGTATTCTACTTGCAAACCTTTAATCGCATTAATTTCCGATACTACACGATCATGCAATTGTTTAACCGTTAACTCTGACATCCATTTTAAACTCTGATTTAAAATTTTATATATATAAGGAGCTAACTTGCGTTCAGAAGGAGTCAATAACTTATTTCTTGAACTTTTTGCCAATCCATCATCCTCTCTAACAGTAGGACATTCTACAATAATTACATCTGAATGAATATATTCTACTAACCTTTTTATAACAGCTATTTGTTGCCAATCTTTTTCGCCAAAATAGGCTTTAGTTGGATTCACAATATAAAATAATCTACTTACAACTTGACATACACCGTTAAAATGTCCTGGACGTTTTAAGCCCTCCATTACAGTTGTTTGAGGTGGAAAATTAAAAACACGTTTATCCTCAATAGGATATATTTCTTCAACTGTTGGTGCAAATAAATAATCAGCATTACAAGAATTTACCAGCTTAGCATCATCATCTAATGTACGTGGATAACGTTCAAAATCTCCTTTATCATTAAACTGAGTAGGGTTAAGAAATACAGATACAACTGTAATATCATTTTCTTTAACACTTCTATCAATTAATGAAGCATGACCTGAATGTAATGCACCCATTGTAGGAACCAAACCTATAGTTTTATTTGCTTTACTAATAGGGAAAAGCTCATTTTGTAAATCAACAATTTTAGTTAATATTTTCATTTTCTTGTTACATAAATATTCAAGATGCAAAATAACAACATTTAAATTTAATATTATTGCTTATAAACAAAATATAAAGCTATAATTTAAAATAAATGCTAATTAATTGTATATTTATTACAATCTACTTTTTTTTTAGTAACTTTGCACATCATTAAAGCATTTATCTACTTAATAGAATGGCAAAAAAAATATTATTTATAAATCAAGAAATATTACCATACGTCCCTGAAACAGAATTATCACAGTTTGGAATAGATATGCCTTCTGAGATGTTAGAAGCTGGATACGAAATAAGAACATTTATGCCAAAATGGGCTTCAATAAATGAACGTAGGGGACAACTACACGAAGTTATAAGATTATCTGGCTTAAATATTATTATCAATGATACAGATCATCCTCTAATTATAAAAGTCGCAAGTATACCACAAAAACGTATACAAGTGTACTTTATTGATAATGAAGATTATTTTTCAAAAAAACATGGAACATTAAAAGAAGAGTTAAAAAATGAGTATAACACTAATGGAGAAAAAGCTATTTTCTTTGCACGCGGTATACTCGAGACGGTAAAAAAACTTAGATGGACTCCAGATATCATACATTGTCAAGGTTGGATATCTTCAGTTGTACCTTTCTATGTTAGAACTGCATATTGTGATGAACCACAATTTAAAAATACAAAAATTGTAACTTCGCTATTCAAAGAGTTACCATCTCAAGAATTTGGTAATAACTTCAAAAAGACTTTAAAAATAAAAGGTGTAAATTCTAAGTCTTTAAACTGTTACAAAGATAAATTCGATGTATTAGAATTGAATAAATTAGCAATAGATTTTTCTGACACAATAATAAAAACAAGCGCAAATGTAGACTCTGAGCTAATTAAATATGCACAAATAGCAAATAAAAATATTATAGATCAACCTGTAAATAAAGAAGATATCAAAGAAACATATACAGATCTATATAAAAAATTAATAGTATGAAAATAATACCATATATCATTAGTACCTTATTCATTGTATCTATAATATCTTGCGATGAAACCACTGACACTATTGGACAATCACTAACTCCTAAAACAGAAGAATTAAATATATATACAGATACACTAAATGTAGCTTCAGAAACTGTTTTAGGACAAAATCTAATAACACAAACTGCAAATGGATATTTAGGACAAATAAAAGATCCAGAAACTGAAACATATACTAAAGCCAATTTCCTAGCACAACTAAATACATTAGAAAACTACCAAATGGTAGATGAAAAGACTATAGTTAGCAGGGATAAAGAAAAGAAAATAAATGCTGATTCATGCGAAATACATATATATTATAATAAAGCCTATGGTGATAAAAATGCTCAAATAAATATTGCACTATATGAATTAAAAAAACCTATAAAGGAAGAAATTCTTAATGATTATTCAAACTTTGAGCCTATAGAAAAACAATATACAAGAAACGATATTTCGCCTCTAAGATATACTTATACATTAAATGAAAATTATATACCTGACAGCATCAAAAAACAAAAATCATATATACCCTACATAAGATTAAAACTAAATAAAGAATATATAAGCAAAGAGGGGGAAAAATATAACAACTATGGTACATATATAATAAGGGAATATTATAAGAATCCACAAAACTTTAGAAATAGACATAAATTCTTAAAAAACATAATACCTGGACTATATTTCAAAGTAATTGGCGGTATGGGGTCAATGGCACATATAACCGCAGTACAACTTGTTATTTTCTACAAACATAAAGACAAAGACAATAAAATTAAAACAAATTCTACAAGTTTTATATCAACAGAAGAGGTTATTCAACTAACACAATTTAAAACACAAAAAGATAGACTTCTAAAGCTTATAGAGGAAACAAAATTGGGATATACATACCTGAAAACACCATCAGGTTTATACACACAGCTTATATTACCAATGGAAGAAATAAAAAACAAACAAAATAAATTTAAACACATCAATACAGCAAAAATAACAATAAAAGGAACTAACTACAAGATCAAAACGAAATATCCAAGTCAAACTCCAAGGAATATAATAATAATGCCTATAGACAGCATTAAGCCTTTCTTTTCTAAACATAAAATAATTGACAATAGAACTTCGTTCTTAGCAACATATAATAATAAAAATAATACATATACATTTTATAATATATCAAGCATTATCAATTTATTTTTAAAGAGTAATAATAAAGATAAAAATTACGGTAAATTAGCTATACTTCCTGTAGATGTATATACAACAACTGACAATAATGACAAAACAACCATAAACAAAATAATTCCGTTTATGGGAATATCAAATACTAGGCTACTTGGAGGAGAAAAAGAAAAAGGAAATATAAAAATAGCTATGATATACAGTAAATTCAATGGCAGATAACTTTTTAGAAAAACATTATTTAGAATACCAAGCTAAAAAGAAAGCATGGTTAAAAAAGAAAAAAAGAATTAGGCATATTATATCTGCAAATTTAAAACAAAATAGTACACCGCCTAATAAATTATAGAATAGAAATAATATAAAAAGAACCCTTTTATTTTTTGGCATAGCATTTGCAATGCTATCTATATATGTGTATGCACTAAATTAAAGATATAGATATGATAAATCAATTTTCTAAAAATGTATCAGAAATACTATCATTTAGTAGAGAAGAAGCTGAAAGACTTGATAATAAAGCTGTCGGTCCAGAGCATATTTTGTTAGCAATATTAAGAAAGACTAGCAAAGAAATACAGAACATGATTAATAAATTAAAACTTAATATACAAGAAATAAAAAAAGAATTAGAAGATCAAGCTCAGTCCAATGACATTTTGGATAAAATTGATGTGCCCACTAATGATATAATACTAAACGAAAATGCTGGTAATATATTGAAATTAGCAGTATTAGAAGCAAGGAGTCAACATCAACAAATAGTAGATATAAATCATATTGTACTAGCTATTCTCCATGACAAGGTTAACAATGGTGCTAAAATAGTATTAGAAAACAATAATATAGATTATGATATTGCTAATAGTTATTTGAAACCTCAATCCTCTATTGTTAGAAATGGTTTAGAGCTATCTGAAGATGACGAAGAATTAGATCCTTTCTTTCAAAACAATAATAAGGCTCAACACACACAACAGAGAACAAAAAAGCAAAAGACGCCAGTATTAGATAATTTTGGAGTTGATTTAACACAAGCTGCAAAAGAAGGGAAGCTTGATAAAGTAATAGGTCGAGAAAAAGAAATTCAACGACTATGTGAAATATTAGGACGCCGTAAAAAAAACAATCCAATACTTATAGGTGAGCCAGGAGTAGGAAAAAGTGCTATAGTTGAAGGACTTGCAGAACTAATTAATAAAAAAAATATATATCCTCTACTCGCTACAAAAAGAATAATATCAATTGATATGACAGCTATCGTGGCAGGAACAAAGTATAGAGGTCAATTTGAAGAAAGAATAAAAGCCCTACTAAAAGAATTAGAGCAAAATCCAGATATAATAATATTCATTGATGAAATACATACTTTAATAGGAGCAGGTTCAACCCCAGGTAGTATGGATGCTGCAAATATTCTCAAACCAGCATTAGCAAGAGGTGCTATACAGTGTATCGGAGCTACAACATTAGATGAGTATCGTAAATCTATAGAAAAAGATGGTGCATTAGAAAGAAGATTTCAAAAAATTATAGTAGAACAAACTACTAAAAAAGAGACCTTAGAAATATTGAAAAATATAAAAGATAAGTATCAAGACCATCACCACGTAACATATACAGATACTGCTCTAAATGCATGTATTCAACTAACAGAAAGATATGTTAATGATAGATTCTTTCCAGATAAAGCTATAGATGTAATGGACGAAGTTGGCTCAAGAATACATCTCTTAAATGCCAAAATTCCACAATCATTAATTAACATACAAAAAGATATTGAAATTTTAAATACTAAAAAGTCAGAAGCTGTAAAACAACAGAATTTTGAACTTGCTGCAAACTTACGAGACAAACAGTGTAATTTAGATGAAAAACTAAAAGAAGAACAAGAAAAATGGCTTAAAAGCGAAAATAGTGAAAAGATTACAATCACAAGAGATAATGTAGCTGATGTTATAGCAACCATGACAGGTATACCAGTGCAACGTATACAAGAAAAAGAAGGAGAAAAACTTAAAGCATTAAGTAAAAAACTAAAAAGTCAAGTAATAGCACAGGATAAAGCAATTGATAAAATTGTAAAAGCAATACAACGAAACAGAATAGGTCTAAAAGATCCTGATAAACCAATAGGCGCTTTTATGTTTTTAGGACCTACTGGTGTAGGAAAAACATATCTTGCCAAAAAGTTAGCCGAATTAGTTTTTGGATCTAAAGATTCACTGATAAGGATAGATATGAGCGAATATAATGAAAGTTTTAATACTTCACGGCTTGTAGGTGCTCCTCCAGGATATGTTGGGTACGATGAAGGTGGTCAATTAACAGAAAAAGTTAGACGCCATCCTTATTCTATCGTTTTATTAGATGAAATAGAAAAGGCTCATAACAATGTATATAATTTACTGCTTCAAGTACTTGATGAAGGTAGATTGACTGATGGTAATGGAAGATTAATAGATTTCCGAAATACTATAATCATAATGACATCAAATACAGGTACAAAACAATTAAAAGACTTTGCACAAAAAATAGGATTTACAAATAGTTATACACAATCTTATTCTCATAGCGAAGAAGAAAAGCAACGTGCAAGAGATATAATACAAAAAAGTCTTAGCAAGCAGTTCGCACCTGAATTTTTAAACAGATTAGATGAGATTATAACATTTGATCAACTTGATCTTACAGCTATAAAACAAATTGTAGATATAGAGCTTTCAACTCTTTTTAAAAGAATTAACAAACTTGGCTACAACATAACAATAACAGAAGATGCAAAGGAATTTATAGCTAAAAAAGGGTATGATGTACAGTATGGTGCAAGGCCTTTAAAACGAGCAATACAAAATTATATTGAAGATGAAATAAGCAATAAAATTATTGAAGGGAATATACAAAATGATCAAACTATAAATATTGATTTAGATAAAAAATCTAAAAAATTATCTTTCAATATATAACAATAATTTTAAAAATTATTATTGATACTTACTTATATTCATCATATAGAAAGGGTTTCGATAAAAACATAATTAAAATGAAAATATTAGGAGTTATTCCTGCAAGATATGCATCAACTCGATTTCCTGGGAAACCATTAGCAATATTAAATAATAAGTATGTTATACAACACGTGGTAGAACGTGTTAGTAAAGTAATTGATAATGTTTACGTTGCCACTGATGATAATCGCATAAAGACTGCTGTAGAATCTTTTGGTGGTAATGCTATAATGACACGTTCTGACCATAAAAGTGGCACAGATAGAGTAGCAGAAGTTGTTAACAAATTAAATAAAGAATATGATATTATAATTAATATACAAGGAGATGAACCTTTCATTGCAGAAAGCCAAATACGCACTTTGATAGACTGCTTTAAAGATAATAATACACAAATAGCAACATTAGGTAAGCCATTTGACTCATTAACAGCTGCAAAGAATCCTAATTCTCCCAAAATCATTTTAGACAATAATAATTTTGCAATGCTATTTACTCGTTCTTTAGTTCCATTTATACGCAATAAAGAAGAAAAAGACTGGATTAATTCCTATCCGTTTCTAAAACATATAGGTATATATGCATATCGATTAAATGTCCTAAAAGAAATTACTTCCCTTCCCCAAACTACATTAGAATTAGCAGAAAGTTTGGAACAACTTCGTTGGCTTCAATATGGATATAAAATAAAAGTAGCTCTAACAAATATTGAAACAATAGGAATTGATACACCTAATGACTTAATTAAGGCAGAATCTGTAATAGATAATGACTCCTCAATGTGAATAATAATTATCTATGAGAAATTACAATGGCATAAAAAATAAAAAAGAATTCAAATTCAATCTTTGGGAGGTAAAAGAATCTACCACTCTACTTAAGTGGCTTATAAAATATTTAGGCCACAGCAGAACAAGAATAAAGGCAACTCTACATAATAGAGGAATAAAAGTTAACAATTGCATAGTTACACAATTTGATTATAAATTAAATATTGGTGATAAAGTTGAAGTTAGCACTTCTAAAAAAAAGAATGAATTAAAAAGTAAATATCTTAAAATCATATATGAAGATAAGTTTTTAGTTGTTGTAGAGAAATATTCTGGTATCCTATCAATGGCAGCAGGACATTCTACATTAAACGTCAAAAATGTTTTGGATGACTATTTTGTTAAATCACATCAAAGATGTACAGCACATGTTGTTCATCGCTTAGATCGTGATACTTCAGGACTTATGATATATGCAAAAGATATTGAAACTGAACAAATTCTTGAACACAATTGGCATAATATTGTCTATGATAGACGTTATATTGCTGTGTTAAGCGGTGAACTAAATATAAATAATGGCACTATTGCTAACTGGTTAAAAGATAATAAGGCCTTTATCACCTATAGTTCAGAAATTAATAATGGTGGGAAATATGCTATTACACATTATTGTCTATTAGATAAATATCAAGGGCATTCTTTAGTAGAATTCAAATTAGAAACAGGGCGTAAGAATCAAATACGAGTACATGCAGCAGACTTAGGTTTCCCTGTATGTGGAGATATTAAATATGGTAATGGGGATAATCCTTTGGGACGCTTATGTCTTCATGCTTATATATTATGCTTTACTCACCCTATAACTAAAGAAAATTTAAATTTCAAAACAAATATACCCAGAAGCTTTCTATCACTTTTTAATCAAAAACAAATAAAATGAACGATTGGATAAACTATATAATTCTAATCGTATTTATTACAATAGGTATAATAATAATAAAGAATATAGCCAGTTGCCTAATACGTGTAATAATAAGCATTTTTATACTTGCTATATTCTTATTCCTATTATCAAATATTTAAATAGAATATTAATATTTATGTAAATATTAATATTCTATTTTATCATCTTTCTGCTTCCACATTCTAAAAACATCAATTGCTTCATCACGCAATAACAACTCCGATGGACGTTTTCTATATTGTGGTTCCACGGCTATTTCTTTATATATAAAGTCATCATCAAACCCTATTTTAGCTGCATCTTCTCGTGTATTTGCATAAAAAATTTTATCTATGTGAGCCCAATATATTGCCCCCAAGCACATAGGACATGGTTCACAAGATGTATATATAAAGCATCCACTTAAGTCAAATGTCCCTTCTTTCAAAGCTGCATTACGAATTGCTATAACTTCTGCATGAGCAGTAGGATCATTATCTATAGTAACCCGATTACTTCCTTCTGCTATTATTTTTCCATTTCTAACTATAACTGCACCAAAAGGACCACCACCATTTAATACACTATCTTTAGATAGAGCTATCGCTCTACGCATAAAATCTTCATTTTTCATGTCAATTTATCATATAATTTATCAAATATATTCTTTAATTTTCCGTGTGTCTCTATTATTTTTCGTATTTCATTAAGTTTTTCTGCATTAGGAGAGTTTGGAATCCAAAGGCGTATATATCCTGTAATACCATACTTATTTTGTATATGTTCATTAAACCTATTCCATTGTTCTTCTCTTCCTTTTTCAGGATAATGTTCTAAACCATATTCCAATACACGTTTAAAAACTATGTCAGGGGCAAGCTCTCTGTCTGCTTCTGCTATTATTTTCCCATAAAGATTTCGTGGAGTACGTGAGCTACTTGCTCGGTGATCCTCTACAGCTTCTTTCATTATCCGTATCTGTTCTGATGAAAACCATCGTTTAAGTCGTGCATCAGCACTTAATATTTTCCCACTTATAAGATGGTGTATAGCTCTATGCCCCTCCATACCAAGATCATGATAAGCAGCAGCCACATACACCATATTAACATCTGCTCCTGTAACCTTACATAAATCGAGAGCATTATTGATAACTCGTTGAACATGAGAAATACCATAAGAAGCAGCAAAGGAATTATAGCGCGGAAGTATATTATTTTCCACAAACTCCATAATCTCTAAATTTGGGGAATCTATCATAATTTCAAAAATAGAATAGACGCAGCTGTTAATAACCCATAAATAAAAATATTCCTTGCTGTTATTGAAAGTATCATATTAAGTTTACGTCCATGATTTATATATTTCATTTTCCTATATGCTGAAATATGTAAAACCAAATAAGGAAGAACTAATAACATACTAAAAAATTTATAGAAGCTATCACTACACATAAATAAAACTTCTTGCATAACAACAGCAAATACGCCTAAATATAAATATAAATACTCTCCTCCTTTTTCACCTAAAAAAACTATTAATGTTCTTTTATTATCTTTCAAATCATTATCCCGATCACGATAATTATTTACCACAAGTAAAGTATCTATAACGAGTCCACAAGATATAGAAGTTATAAAAACTTCAAATGTTATTACTTGAAATCCAATAGGTGAAGAAAGATAATATGTTAAAGTTACTGGTACAATACCAAAAAATATCAATACCAATAAATCCCCTAATCCTAAATATGAAAGTTTAGTAGTATAAAGAAAAGCAAATAATAAACAAAGAATACCTACTATCACCATTTCCAAACCTCCATACCATATTAGTGGAAGTCCAAATATAATAGCTACACATGTTGTTACTTTTATAGCCGTTTTCATCATTGGAAGCGTTATCCAACCTTGACTACACGCTCTTAATGGTCCTAATCGATATTCTGCCTTATCATTACCCTTAAGACAATCATAATAATCATTTATAAAATTTGCATCAATTTGCATAATAAAAGCAAAGATAAAACATAGTAACAACGGTAGTATTTGTCGCAGTCCTATAAAACTATTATCTTTTAAAATATATGCAAAACCTAAAATAATAGGGACACTTGCCCCTATAAGTGTTTTAGGACGAGCTGCAAGAACCCAAGCTCTAAAAGAATTAACTTTTATTTCTTCAATTCTATTATCCATTTATATTTTTAATTAAAAAAGTTCCAACTTATTCCAAATCGTAATATTCGTCCATTTATAGGATAATGTGGTACAAGAAAGCTATTTACTCCTTGTAGCTCATTAACATGTGAATACATTATAAAGAAACGTGTATTCTGTAATTGGAAATTAGCATAAACATTTAATACGGGATAATTGCCTACTTTAGTTTTACTATCTAAATTTTCTTGTACACCAAACGAACCCATTATCGGTATATATTCTGGTGCAGCATAGGAAGTAAAATAATAACCCTCTACGCCTATTTCACTCTTTAATGATTTAGCAACTTTGAAATCTATAAAAAGATTTGAAAAAACATTAAGTAGTGGTACAGGCAATACTTCCTCATTTGTCGACTTTTGAAATGTAACTTTATTTTCCCAATTTAATAAACCCAATTTAAAATTTTGCTTTAATTGAATTGTTATCAAACTTATAGGCTTAGAACTTTGCTTTACACGTACTTTATAGTCTGTTATAAAATAATCATTAGCATTTTTTTGCCGCTTATTTTGAACTGTTAGATAAGCATAATTTTTTATTAAATCATAAGACACGCATACGTTAGCCCCTAATTTCTTAAGATTAAGTTCACCCATAAACCGGGTGTGAATTTGTTTATTTAAATTATTATTCCACCATAAATGACGAGACTGATATTTCTGAAAATAGAAAGTAGGATTTTTACTATGCAAAAAAGCTGTAGCACGTAGCTGAACTGTATCGCTCAATAGTTTAAATCTAAAATCTGTGCAAGCATCTAAATTTAATTGTCCAAATCTATTTCCTAATATCCAAGATTCTATACTAGCATTATAATGAACTGCTTTGCCTAAACTCTTTACAATTTGTCCGCCAAGAGAGATATCATTATAAATGTATTTGTCATATCCCCCAAATAAAGGGAGTGAATTTTGGGGTTTATCGTAATATATTTTTGGGAGCTTATATGTACGTAGTTGATGTGAGATAAAAACTTTTAAGCCAGCTTTTGCCCATTTATTAAATCCCTCAAGTAAAGCTATTGCAAAAGTATTCCGTAAAGTAGAATATTTTGTTTTATCATAAATAGTATCATTAGTTATACTACGTATATTATAAAAATTTCGAGCATAAAATTTATTTGGCGTATCATATGCTTGATAAATACGTCTATAATTATCCAACTGCATAGTATGAATAAAACTGGTAACTGGTACATATTCCCTTTTTGTCCATAGCGCAGCAGAATCTAAAGGCTGACTATTTTTACTATTTACTCCTATTGTTGGGCGAGCCTTTATTTGACTTTGCTGCCGTAAAAATTCTTTTTCGTCAAAGTCTTCTCCATCTTCTTCTGCTTTCTTACGGGCTTTTTCTAAAATTTCTGCCTGTTCTTTTTGTTGTTTTGCTTTAATTGCAAACTTCTTTGCAGCAATTTCTTCTTTTGTCATAGGAACTTTTCTATAAAATCCTACACAATACTTATGATTAAAAAACAAATGTTGGTTGTCGTTTCTATTCCAATTTTTTTTTAGTATTGTAGGTATTTCATCTATAGAATAACTCTCCGTAAAAATCTCAGGATGTGTTATATAAGCATCGTTTGTAATTCCACCATTTTCTGCTATTTTTTGATGATTCAATGATGCTAAAAGGTGTGCTTGATATCGTTCCCCTAAATAACTTGACCAAAAAGTATAATTTAGATGTGATGTACTTTGATTACTATAAAACCCTCTACCATATAAATAATTAAACTTAAACCCAACACCAAGCCGTTTACCAACATTCACAGCAAATAGAGCCTTAAACATATCCTCACCATTTTGGCGATTCCCAGCTGTATTATATGTCAAATTAGTAATTGGAGAAAGTGTTGAGGTAAACCTAAAACTATTTGGTTGAATAATAAAGAAATCATAAGGGTCAAGAAATAAAAATTCTGAATTAATTACTTTTCTTTCTATAAATATTCTATTTTGACGAGGTGAGCCAAGATTCCCTAATGAATTAAATTCTCCTCTTAGTCCTGTTGTGAAAATTGTATTTTGAAAAAAATGCCTCATTGTATCTGGCTCAACCATAGTCCTATCTCCAAATAAAGGATCTATTGTCCAGGTCTTTAGTCCTTTTGGTATAGTTTTAGTTCGAGATGTAGAATCCTTAATATTTATATTCTTAAGTTTCTTACCAAAAGCATTATCGCCTCCGAACATTGAGGTAACGTTATCAATCTGCGCATTAATTGATAAAACTGATATACAAAAAAAAACTAAAAATAAATATATGCTTTTCATTTATGACGTATAAGACGAAGAGCTGCTTCTACAAACTTAAATACCATTGATACTAAAATAATTATTATCCCTACTGTTTGATTATCTAAAGAAAGATAAAATATAACACCAACTATCGCTCCTATCATAAAAATTATATTGAGCCATTGTCGTATAGCTCTAAACTGATTATTATCGTTATAAGATGCCTTACGATGGTTATGAGGAAATGAGTTATGAGGAATATTTTCTTCGTTCATAATTTTTTATAAATATATTTATAAAGCAAAGGTAATAAAAACTAAAATATAGTTATCCTTTTACTTGTATTTTTTACTCTTTATTGATTTTTTTTCAAGAAATTGAGAAGTATAACCAACATTACTATCAGCAACTGTTTCAGGTGTACCTGTTATTAAAATCTGTCCACCGCCATCACCACCTTCGGGTCCCATATCAATTATATAATCTGCAAGTTTAATTACATCAAGATTATGTTCTATTATAATAACAGTATTCCCTTTATCTACTATTTTTTGCAAAACATTCATTAAAACACGTATATCTTCAAAATGAAGCCCTGTTGTGGGTTCATCTAATATATACAATGTTTTACCTGTATCATGTTTAGATAATTCTGCTGCCAGCTTAACACGTTGACTTTCACCACCAGAAAGAGTTGTAGAACTTTGCCCTAATTTTATATATCCCAGTCCTACATCTTGTAAACTCTTTAAATGAATTAGTATATTAGGTATATTTTCAAAAAACTCTACAGCCATGTTAACTGTCATATCTAAAACATCTGCTATAGACTTTCCTTTAAAACGTACTTCAAGTGTTTCTCGATTATAACGCTTCCCTTTACAAACTTCACATGGAACTGTAACATCTGGTAAAAAATTCATTTCTATAGTACGATAGCCGTTACCATTACATGCCTCGCAACGTCCTGCTTTAACATTAAAAGAAAAACGTCCAGATTTATAACCACGTATCTTTGCTTCAGGAAGATTTGCAAATAAATAACGTATATCAGATAATACACCTGTATATGTAGCAGGTGTACTTCTTGGTGTACGACCTATAGGGCTTTGATCTACACTTATCACCTTATCTATATTTTCTATACCCTCTATTTTCTCATAAGTAGCTGGTTTCTTTAACGAATGATAGAAATATTGAGAAAGTATTGGCTGAAGTGTTTCATTTATTAGGGTACTTTTACCAGAGCCAGATACTCCTGTTACAACTATTAATTTACCTAATGGAAATTCAACATCTATATTTTTTAGATTATTTCCTTTACAACCATATAGCTTTAAAAATTTACCATTACCAATACGGCGTTTATTCGGTATAGAAATAGATTTGTTCCCTAATAAATAGTCTGCCGTTAAAGTATGCGATTTCAACATATCCTTATATGTCCCTTGAAATACAACTTCACCCCCTTTGCGACCAGCTTTAGGTCCTATATCTACTATCCAATCTGCGGCTTTTATCATATCTTCATCATGTTCTACAACAATAACCGTATTGCCAAGATCTCGAAGAGTGCATAAAGATTTTATTAGTCGCTCGTTATCACGTTGATGCAGTCCAATTGATGGTTCATCAAGAATATATAAAACATTAACTAATTGGGAGCCTATTTGTGTAGCTAAACGTATACGCTGACTTTCACCTCCAGAAAGTGTAGAACTACTACGAGATAATGAGAGATAATTTAGACCAACATTAAGCAAAAATTCTATACGTTTAGTTATTTCTTTTATAATTTCCGCAGCAATATATTTTTGTTTATTAGTTAGATGCTGTGGCAACTCTATAAGCCATTCATGTAAAGCGGATAAGCTCATTGAGGATAAATCTGCTATATTTTTATC
The DNA here is from genome assembly GCA_946998295.1 of uncultured Prevotella sp. Lineage (GTDB taxonomy): Bacteria > Bacteroidota > Bacteroidia > Bacteroidales > Bacteroidaceae > Prevotella. Next base: position 68,704 of record CAMPYS010000005.1, on the reverse strand, counting down.
CCACAACTTATAAGATAAAGCTTCTCTATTAAGTCGCCTACCTAAACACTCTGGACAAATCTTTTTACTCAAATACTGAGCTACTCGCTTTCGCTCTGAGCTACAACTCTCTTCATCTATAATGGATTGAATATATTCTACTATTCCACCATACTGCACAAAATAATCACTATTTAGTTCTAAAAGTTTCTTATCAATCTGAATTTTCTCCATAGAACCATAAAGAAGTTCTTCTAAAACAGATTTATCCAAATCTTTTAAAGGTGTATCTAAATCATAACCATTACGTTTTAATAATGCTTCTATCTTAAAAAAAATCATTTTAGGTTTATAACTTCCTAAAAAAGCTATACCTCCATTCTTTACAGATTTAGTAGAATCGGGTATCAATTTTTTTATATCAATAGTGTCTATCTCGCCAATACCTCTACAACGAGGGCAAAACCCCTCTGGTGAATTAAAAGAAAAAATATTTGGAGCTGGTTCTTTATAAGCAAGACCCGAATCTGGATCCATTAAACGTTTTGAATAATATTTAACCGTATTAGTTTCCTTATCTAATACCATCAATAGCGAATCACCAAGTTTCATAGCAGTAGATACTGTATGAACTAAACGTTCACGTATATTTTCATCTACACAAATAGGTATTTTAAGTTTATCAACTACTACCTCTATATTGTGATTTGCATAACGCTCTACTTTCATGCCATGAACTAACTCATGAATCTCTCCATCAATACGAACATGTAGATAACCGCGTTTCAACATTTGAGAAAATAATTCACGATAATGTCCTTTACGATTACGCACCAATGGAGCAAGTATGTATATCGCTTTGCCAGAATAAGTTGATAAAATTAAATCGACTACTTTTTCTTCTGTATAACTAATCATTGGCTCGCCACTAATGTACGAATATGCTATACCAGCACGTGCAAAAAGTAATCGTATATAATCATATATTTCGGTAATAGTACCTACAGTAGAACGAGGATTCTTGTTTGTTGTCTTCTGTTCTATAGAAATTACTGGAGACAAACCTGTTATCTCATCTACATCTGGTCGTTCTAAACCGCCTAAAAAATTACGAGCATAAGCAGAAAATGTTTCTATATAACGCCGCTGTCCTTCTGCAAAAATTGTATCAAATGCTAAAGAGCTTTTCCCAGAACCTGATAATCCAGTAAATACTATTAAAGAGTTACGGGGCATTACAACGTCTATATTCTTTAAATTATTTACTCTTGCACCCAATACTTTTATTTCATCTTTCATCCCTAATGTACAAAATCTACAATAAGTACTTTTCTAAATACCTAACGGTTAAAATCTTGTGTTTTTTCAAAACTACGAAGTAGGTTAACATCACTACGAATATTAAAGATTCTACCATCTGCTCCTTTGGCTTTCACTATTACATAATAAACGCCTTCAGGAACATTTTTCCCTTTATACTTTCCATCCCAGCCACCTAACGGACTATCCCATTCATAGAGTTTAACTCCCCACCTATTAAAAATTATAGCTCTAAATTCTACTATACTTTTAAAACCTTTTTTTACACGATATATATCATTTATTCCGTCGCCATTAGGTGAGAAAGCATTTGGTATAGATAATTCACTTTCACTTATAGATATAATAAGTGGGTCATATACTTGAATTGTATCATTCCCCAAAAGTTCATAAAGAATTATTTTATAAGAACCTGTTCGTAAAAATGTAAATTCTGTATTTTGTTCATATCTAATTAAAAATGACTTTTTAGGATTACTATCTTCTATAAAATGCCATTCAAACTTGACATCAGGAGAACAATCTTTATTAGGATTTGCAAAAAACTTAACAGATAATGGTGCAGATCCTGTATATCTATTCAACAAAGTTAAACGCTCTGAGCTACCTTCTGTACCTGTGCATATACCATAAGGTTCACACAATTGCCCATAACAAAAAATAGCAATAAAAAAGGAAATCAAAAAAATATATATCCTTAAATTAGTTAATTTCATAATTCATGTTATTTTTGCAAAAATACAAAAAAATAAGCAACAATCTATTTTTAATAAATGTTTTTCTTATCTTTGCATGGTTATTTGATACATCATAATAATGAGAATATACTTTTTATCTCTAATACTTAGCCTTATTGGAATAACTACAAAAGCACAAGTAGGTGAACATAGAGACAATCTTAGCATTGGTATTAACACTGGATACATCATGTCAAATGTAGCTTTTGTACCAAAAGTGGTACAAGGACTACACACAGGAATAACATCTGGTGTTTCTATTAGGTATGTATGCGAAAAATATTTCAATTCAATATGCTCTATCTATGGAGAAATAAATTATGCCTCAATTGGTTGGAAACAAACTCCTCTAACTTATGACAAAAAACCTGTAATAAATATAAACGGAAAAGCTGAATCATACCAAAGAACTTTAAATTATTTACAAATTCCAATATTTGCACATTTAGCATGGGGTAAAGAAATAAATGGATTTAATTTCTTTATACAAGCAGGACCACAAATAGGAGTATTAATAAAAGAATATACAAAAAAAAACTATTCTATACCAAATTTAAATAAAGATGGAAAAGGTAGAGCAAATACAATAACTGCTCAAGAGCATATGCCTGTAGAACAAAAGTTTGACTACGGAATAGCTGCAGGCATGGGTATAGAACTTAGCAATAAACATATAGGACACATATTACTTGAAGCACGTTATTACTATGGACTAAATAATATTTATCATAGTACAAAACGAGATTTCTTCGGTAAATCTAATATTGGTAATATTGCCGTAAAACTTTCTTATTTAATAGATTTAACCAAAACCAAATAATTATTATGTTTAAAAATCATCCAAAAGGTCTTTTACAGGCCGCATTAAGTAACATGGGCGAACGATTCGGATATTATATTATGATTGCCGTTCTCGCTCTATTCCTTTGTTCGAAATTCGGACTGTCTGACGAAACCTCTGGTCTTATTTCCGCACTATTCTTAGCGGCTATATATGTAATGAGTCTTGTAGGAGGTATAATAGCTGATAAAACTCAAAATTATCAAAGAACTATTGAAAGTGGACTGATCATTATGGCAATTGGATATATTGCTCTTTCATTTCCTGTAATGGTTACTCCTGAGAATAATAGCTTTTGGCTATTCTTTACAATTGTAGCACTTGCACTTATCTCTCTTGGTAACGGGTTATTTAAAGGAAATTTACAAGCAATTGTAGGTCAAATGTATGATGATTTTGAAGCTGATGCTGCAAAAGTTTCACCCGAAAAACTTAAATGGGCACAAGGACAACGTGACTCTGGTTTTCAAATCTTCTACGTATTTATTAATATAGGATCACTTATTGCTCCTTTCCTTGCTCCATGGCTTCGCGAATGGTGGTTAGGCACTAAAGGCTTTACATACAATGCTAATCTACCTAAACTTTGCCATGATTTCATTAACGGAAATATTGGAGATCAACTTGGTAATTTACAAACATTAGCAAGACAAGTAGGGGGGGATGTTTCTAACCTATCTGCATTTTGCTCAAATTATCTTGATGCTTTCAATACTGGTATTCACTACTCATTCATTGTTAGCGTTTTAATGATGCTTGTATCGCTTGCTATATTTGTATGCAACAAACGAAAATTCCCTATGCCTGGAAAGAAAACCGAAGATATTAACACTACAGCTACAGACAAAATAGTTGATAACTACACTGATGAAGAAAAAGCAAAAATGGCTGCTGAAATGAAACAGCGTATGTATGCTCTATTTGCTGTATTAGGTATAAGTGTTTTCTTTTGGTTCTCATTCCACCAGAACGGTCAAAGTCTATCATTCTTTGCAAGGGATTTCGTTAAAACGGACTCTATAGCTCCTGAAATATGGCAATGTGTAAACCCATTCTTCGTTATAGCTCTAACCCCTGTAATAATGTGGATTTTCTCTTATTTCGCAAAGAAGGGCAACCCTATTTCTACACCTAAAAAAATTGCAATAGGTATGGGTATTGCAGGATTAGCTTATCTATTCTTAATGATTATTTCAATTGCTAATAGTTATCCATCAGCAGAAATATTCACAAATATTGAACCTGTAGCACGAGATACTATGAAATCTGCTCCGTGGGTGCTAATATTAACTTACTTCTTCCTTACTGTTGCAGAACTATTTATATCACCTTTAGGACTAAGTTTTGTAAGTAAAGTCGCACCTAAAAACTTACAAGGTCTTTGCCAAGGACTATGGCTTGGAGCAACTGCTGTAGGTAATGGATTTCTCTGGATAGGACCATTAATGTATAATAAATGGTCTATATGGGAATGCTGGTTAGTATTTGCTATTGTGTGCTTCGTATCTATGATTGTAATGTTCGGTATGGTAAAATGGCTTGAAAAAGTAACAAAAAGCTAAAAATAGCTTATACATTTAGATATAAAAAAGAGGTTGTACCTATATTGGCACAACCTCTTTTTTTATATGTCGCAAATGGAAACAATTGGAGATATCTAAACATTAAAATAAAATAAACGAAAATTATATACAGAATATTTCAAAACTATTATTGTAAAGAAAAATTACCTATAAAAACAAGTATAAGAATCGGTTAAGTATAAACGCAACAACGTTTCTATAAGAAACGCTCGAACGTTCCTATATGGAACGCATCTGGGGATTAAGTAAAACGATTGGCTGGATTGCGATAATTTATGTAATGGCCTGGCTTTATAATAGTTACAACAACATATTCTGCTGTAAAAATATCCTGTAATATAGATTACTTTTTGCAATTATAAGTGTCAAATAAAATTACCACCTTTGCCAATGGTTATATATTTTTTACAAAAATAAAGATAATCAAAAAGGGGGTAATAATACGTGAAAAGTGTCAACTTTAATTTTTAATTTATTGCTGTCCGGTAAAACTTTTTCAAACAAAATAAATTAGGGCTGACACATCTCACGAGGTGTCAGTCCTTTTGGTTATCTTTGTTTTCTCAATATAATAAATATAACCATGAGCAAAGATAGCAATTTAACCAGACAGCAATAATAATAATGCTATCATTTTTCCCAAACACAAAAGAAAAACTATTTATCTTTTACTGTCAAACTATCAGCTTGTTTAAAATATAACTTCTTAATATTTAACTTAGATGATTCTGGTTTAATATGAAACAAATCTTTTAAACTTCCAAGTTTACGACGCCACATATAACCTATGCCAAATTCGCCTTGATTCCCCTCTAACCAATCAAAGGCTTCACGTTCATAATAAAGGTTTAAATACTGTGTTTCACGTTTATTTAGCCTATATTCTATAGCAAAATTATCAAAGAAAGCACCATTCTGTCCATCCATCTGCGCTCCTGTAGACACCCTACCTCCCATTACTATACGTAATCTATTATCAAATAGACGTTTAGAAAACTTAAATGTATAATCCGTATGAAGGCTACCAGTAGCATCAGCAGTACTCTCCATATTTGCAGTAATAGAAACTCCCATAGAATGTAATGCCTTTCCAGTAATAGCATTTACTCTATTTTGAATAAATCCTAATAAAGCACCATTCATAGCAGAAGTTGTTGCAACCGAATTGGAAGAATCAAAATAAACACCAGAAGCAAGCATCGTCACTGCAAGCTTTGATTGCTCCTCTACACTTTTAAGCTTCAACATATTTTGCATTTCTTGATCATCAGGTGCAAGAATAATAAATTCTAATCCGGGATTAGGAAACTTTTTAGTAAGCTGCACACCCACCTCAAAATCTACCACTCTGCTTCCTCCAATACCATCAGACACTGTAGATTTTACATTCTCCGTTGCTGTTATCCCTAAAAGAGGTTTCATAGGATCTCCTGTGAAATTTATATAACTTCCCTGATGTATTGTAAAAGTCCTAAGAGGTATAATTGGTAAAGAATATTTCATAATACCTTCACGTACAGTATATTTACCATACAATCGCAAACTGTTTGTTGCATCATAAGTAGTAGAAAATTTACCTCCCCCTGTAAGGTCTATATAGTTAGACTTATTATCAGCAAAAACACAAACTATTCGTGCTTGAGGATCAACTTCAAAATTCATATTCATATTAAAGCCAACAATATCAGGACGCTTAACAACAGTTCGTAGTGTATCATTCGCCATATTAAAATCAACAAGATTTTTAAGTTCTGTATCTGCCAACAATTGGTCATCACTCACAACATAAGTCATATCAGTAGCACCTAACAATTTTGCATTAGCATCTAACTGTAACTTAGAAAGATTCCCATGTAGCCTACCTAAAAAGTCAATATATGCTTTGCCAAAAACTTCAGAACGCTGATTTTTGTTTTCACTTATAAGTTGAAAATTATCTGCACGTAAAAGCATATCGGTATACATCCTATTAGGATTTGCAAAATCTATATTACCAGTAATAGATAATGGAGATTTGTTTTTTGCATAAAGATTAAAATCTTCGAATATCAATTTACTATTCTCTATTCGTAAAGGCTTATTCTCAAAAGTCATTTCAATACCATACGGCTTGCTAAATATAGCTGCAGAATCCATTTCGACCATACCATTAATGTCCAATTTGTTTAAAGGCCCTTCAACTGATAAAGCTCCTTGTACTGTCCCATAAAGTCCTAAAAGTTTATCCGGCACAAAGCCATTTATATAATCTAATGGGAATCTACTCATTTCTACTTTTGAATCTAACCAACCTTTACCTTGAGACTTATAACTACCAGATAGAGTGCCTACTTCTTTGCCGTTACTTGAAATAAAAGCATTAACCGAATGCTCTCCATTTCCCAAAGGCATATAGACAAACTCTATCCCGACATCGCCCATGTTATTCCCTTCATAAGCCATTTTATGTATTGACATATCTGAAGATACAGACAAATCTTTCCCTGATTTTACAATATGGTAGTCTCCATTTATTTGACCAGAAACATTAGGAGAAAATGGTAATAAAGACATTATTTCATTTAATTCAAAATTTTTAACGCCTATAGTGATACTTTGGTCTACCGTAGAATCATTGTCATTAGTATAAAGATGAATACCACCAGAACCGTTACTATCTTTTAATTGCATTTGAGCAGAAATATGTTTATCTTTATCACGAATAAACACATAATTCTCCTTATTAACGGTAAAATGCTTATACCCCATAATTACTTCAGGAGATGTTATGGCAATATTTATTCCTTTTGACAACATAGAAACATCTGTGGCCATTGAAAGAGCTACTTTATCTTTAGCATCTAACAAACTAATATTAGCATTTAGACCATGGTCAAAAAGCGAACCTTCAAAATATGCTTTATATGGATATTTATTTGTAGAAGAATTCAACATCTGTGCGGTATAAGCAATACCTGTTGGTGTATCTTTAATATATAGCTTAGCATTCTCTACCAATAGACTATCTGTAGATAAAGAATCAACTGTAATTAAGCCATTTAAACCCTTTATAGGAGAAGAACTTAACTCAACATCTGCATTTTTGAAATAATATCCTCGCTGCAATATGAAATTAGCAAAGAAATTATTTACTCCACTCTTCAATCTTAAATTACCAATAGGTAAGTCCTGTTTTAATTCTAACTGATGTATATAACCATTTTTTAACTGCTTAGTAAAATTTTTAAATAGATGATGAACCTTATATAATACTTTATTAGGATTACCTTTCCAATTTGTAGCAAGTAAAAAATCATTATTTTGGATAGTAGAAAATGTTGTATCAGGTGTACTGCATAAATTAACTGATACATCACCAAATGAATATGATTTATCAAGTGTTGTAGCACCTAAATTTCCTAATTTTCCAGTTAATTTAATTTTGTTTCTCAAATTAGTAGAAAGGGAAAGGTTGGAAGAGAATTTAATATTAAAAGGTTTATCAACTGCTCCCAATTGATAAAAATCTATATTATCAAAATTTCCACCTACAGTTGTAACAACATTACGTCCACTTAGTGAAGCATTTAGATTAAAATTACCAGCAATAAGTTGGACTACTCCTCCCCTATTACGCTTCTCATTCAATACAAAATTTGTTATAGTCCCCTGTACATTATGAATGTTCCGCAAATTTGATTTCACTGATAAATTAAAACAACCTGATACTAAATAATTTGAATGCTTTAGCCCAAATCGGCTCAAAGAAATATTACTTAAACATCCTTTTAACTTACCTGTCAAATTTTTATTAGAAATAAAACCATTATAGCGAATATTACCATTCAATAGTCTATTCTTTGAATCAACATTAAGATATATTTTGCCATTATGTAAAACGGAATAAATTCTCATTCGGTCTAAAATATAAGAATTTACTGACAGCTTATTCACACAGATACTTATATTTATATTTGTTTTATGATTAAAAATATCAAATCCATGTCCATGTACTTTAAAAGTACCAGTAAATGGCTTAATAGCTGGATAAGACACAAAATTATTTATAGATAATCTATTTGCTTGCCCACTAATATCATAAAAATGTGTATTTAGATTATAATATGCTGCTAATTTTAATCGTCCTCTCCCTTGCTTTAATAAAGAATTTACACTAATTCGTTTTTTCCTGATTTTAGCATTAAGAACAATATTTAAAGAATTAGGTAACTTTACTTTCTTCAATATTTTTTTAGGTAAATATCGATAAAAAGAATGTAGGTTACCAGAAGAAGCTCTTAAATTGATATTAGCCAATAATTTATTAAAAGATAATGGATTAATAACTGTACCACTTGAAGATAAATCTATAAAATTTGGAATATATAACCTAAATATATCATATCTAAAGTCTTTGGTATTCCCTCTAAATACACCATTTAAATATATAGACTTATTAGGTATTAAAGAATGATTTTTAAAAGGTAACAAATATAATAAGGGACGAAAATCATTTTTATAGATGTTTCCATTAATGTCAAGAGAAATAATGCCTGGATTTTTAGGCTTAAATGCATTTAAATCCATAAAAAAACTTCCCTTCAACTTAGTACAAGGCATTAATAACTGAAAATCATCAAGACGAAATCTTGAAGAATCTATAAAACAAATACCCGAGAAATTATCAATTTTAAAACCTGACTGTTCCACAAAATTAGTTTTTTCAATACTAACAGCAGTTTTTAAAGAATCATAATATAAAGAATCAACTGCAAGATTAAAACCATTAAGTCTTACATGAGCTATATCTAATCCCTTAGATTTATAAGGTTCATAAGGTCTATCATAAATTATTTTAGAATCATAGAATTTAGAAGTTGATAATTTATAGCATTTTTTATACAAATCAATATTTAAATCTCTTAGTCTTGCTCTCCCTAAATTAGCAGCAAATATAAGAGAATCTCGTTTAGCATGAATTTTTAAAGTGGTTTTATCTATCTTCAATTTAGAAAAGTTTAGGTTCCAAAAAGTTGGCTGTGAAGTTGTATCCTTGCTAATGGTATCATTTATAGCAATATCAAGTCCTCCACCTTGAAAAGAAGCAGTATTAATAAGAGCTGTGTATTTTTTTGTATTTATAGCATTTTGTTTCAAATATAAACGTTCAAGTTCACCTTTAATAGTTACCTCTGCTATATAATTCATTGAGTTCAACTTAACCTTTCTAAAAAGTAAAGAATTTACATTTACTTTCCCCTCCAATAAAGGCAATAATTGAACATCTGCAACAAGCTGCTTTACATAAGCAACAGTATCAGATTTAGGGTTATAAGTTTTAGACTTTTTCATCATCTTAAAATCATCAATTCTCAAATCAAAAGGAAATGAAAGAGAAATATGATTAATAGATATATCAAGTCCTGTTTTCTTTGAAGCATAGCAAGTTACTCCTTTTACTGCCCAATTCTGAATTGTAGGTATACAGAGCAATAAAAGGAGTAAAAAAAAGATTAATATTGGAGATAAAATGGTTGCTATAAACCATTTTATCAATTTCCTCAATATTCTTTTATTCATAAACAAGCTTCATACGCTTAATCGATAAAGCAGAAATTATATTGTGAATAGCTTTTTATCCAAAGTTATCATATCTGATAGCATCTGGTTCAACACCTAAACTATCCAAATAATCTGTTACTGTCTTTATAAGCATAGGTGGACCACACAAATAATATTCACAATCTTCTGGAGCCTCATGATCTTTAAGATATGTATCACGTATACAATTTACAGCAAAACCTGTATAATACTTAACTCCCATCTTATCGGCTTCAGGATCGGCTACATCCAAAGACAGATGCATGTGGAAATTAGGATATTCTTTTTCAAGTTCCCAAAAATCTTCCAAGAAAAATGCTTCACTTAAAGAACGAGCACCGTAGAAGAAATGCATCTCTCTATCACGTGTATGAAGTGTTTTCAACATGTGCATTATCTGGCTTCGCAATGGAGCCATACCTGCACCTCCACCAATCCAAATCATCTCTTTACCAGAGGTGAAATTAGGAGCAAACTCACCATAAGGTCCGCTCATCATTACTTTATCTCCAGGCTTTAAACTAAATATATAGGAAGAGCCTATACCAGTTGGTACATTTTTAAAGCCTACTTGAGGACGAGGTAAAAAAGGAGGTGTTGCTATACGCACTGTTAGAGTTATTATATCTCCTTCAGCTGGATAATTTGCCATGGAATAAGCTCTAACTGTATCCTCTGGATTGGAAGCTTTAAGGGAGAAAATATTAAACTTTTTCCATGGTTCAATATATTCTTTTCCTATTAACTCCTTATCAAAATCTTTATCATAATCTATACAGTCATATTTTGGTATTCGTATTTGAGCATATGAACCTGGTACAAAGTCCATGTGCTCACCCGGGGGTAATGCCACCTTAAATTCTTTAATAAAAGACGATACATTTTTATTTGAAATAACTTTACATTCCCATTCTTTTACTCCCAGTATAGAGTCTGATATTTTAATAGAAAGATCGCCTTTCACTTTAGCCTGGCAACCTAATCTCCAATTATCTTTAATCTCTTTACGAGTAAAATGAGGACGTTCGGAGTCAAGTATCTCTCCACCACCTTCTAAAACCTGGCATTTACATTGACCACAACTGGCTTTTCCTCCACATGCAGATGGAAGATAAATACCATTTTCATTAAGTGTTGCCATAATTGAAGCTCCTTGATTAACCTCAATTTGTCTATCACCATTTATAGTTATCGTTACTTTTCCACTTGGACTTAAATACTTTTTAGCAATTAATAATACAATTACTAAAAGTAAAATAATAATCAAGAAAACTACTATACTATATAAAATAAATTGCTGATTCATTGTTCACTATTATATTTTAAGTCCTGAAAAACACATCATAGCCATAGCCATTAAACCTACTGTAACAAATGTTATCCCAAGTCCCTGCAATGGCTTTGGAACATTAGAATATTCCATCTTTTCACGTATTGCACCCATCAATACAATTGCAAACATCCAACCTATTCCTGAACCAAGTCCATAGATTAAAGCATCCCATACAGAGCCAATATACTGAGTTGAAGATGGATCAAGTCCTATTCTCTGTTGCATAAAAAGACATGCACCCATAATTGCACAGTTAACAGCAATCAAAGGTAAAAATATTCCTAAAGCACCATAAAGAGATGGAGAATATTTCTCTACAATCATTTCAACTAATTGCACAATACCTGCAATAACCGCAATAAAAAGAATAAAACTTAAATATGATAAATCTATACCATCAACAAGACAATCAGGACCAAGAACTTTAGTTTGCAACAAATAATTAATAGGAACTGTTACTACTAATACAAAAGTTACAGCAGCACCAAGTCCTAAAGATGTCTTTACATTCTTAGATACTGCAAGAAATGAACACATTCCAAGGAAGAATGCAAATATCATATTGTCCACAAATATGGACCTAAAGAATAAACTTATTATATGTTCCATAGCTATTTTTATTTCTTATTATCTTTATAAAAATATGAGCGGTGAATCCATATGACACACCCTAACAAAATAAGTGCCATAGAAGGCATAGACATCATACCATTATCAAGATAACCTGAATCATAAAAACTTTGAGGAATAATTTTAAAACCTAAAAGACTTCCTCGTCCAAAAAACTCACGAAAAGCTCCAACAATAATTAATATTATAGCATAACCTAAACCATTCCCAATACCATCAAGAAAGCTAGGCCATGGAGCGTTTGTCATAGCAAAAGCTTCAAGGCGTCCCATCAATATACAGTTTGTTATTATAAGTCCAACATATACTGATAATTGAACACTAATATCGTAAGCATAAGCCTTAAGGATTTGACTTACAATTGTAACAAGTGCTGCCACAACAACAAGCTGAACTATAATACGTATTCGATTAGGAATAGTATTACGTATTATAGAAATAATAACATTTGAAAAGCCTGTAATTATAGTTACTGCAAGACCCATAACAATAGACGGTTTTAATTGAGATGTTACTGCCAAAGCAGAACATATTCCTAATACCTGAACCATTATAGGACTATCCATATTTAAAGGGTTAATAAAAACCTCTTTATTTTTCTTTGAGAATAAGCTCATAACTATTTTTTTTTATCTTATTCGTTAACCTAATATTTCTATTTTGATTTTAAAAACTTTATATAAGGAGTAAGTCCACCTTTATCAGAATGAAACATGTTGGTTACTCCATTACTTGTTAAAGTAGCTCCTGTTACTGCATCAACTTGTGTAGCAGGGTTCGTAATTTTTTTTAGAACAGCAAAAGTTATTTTGTTATCTTTTTCATCCATAAGTTTTTTACCATGAAACTTATCTTGCCAAGATTTATTATCCTTTATTTCTGCTCCAAGACCTGCAGTTTCGCTTTCATGATTAAAATAAACTCCAAAAATTGTATTCTTATCCGCATTTAGAGCTATAAACCCATTGATTGGCCCCCAAAGACCAGTACCATATATAGGTATTACATATTTAATTTGTCCGTTTACCTTACACCTAAAAAGAGCAAGTTTACCAGCCTTAGCATCTGCACTATTAAGTTTAAATCCTGCATTAACTCCTCCTTGTTCTCCATGAGAAATAACCTTTCCTGATGAATCTATAATATCATCAGCTAATATCAGTTTATGCCATAAGGCGTGAGCTTCTTCATTGGTCATGTTACGATCTTGATTCAATGCAAATAGTATTTGTTTTTGGTGATCAAGCTGGACATTAATATCTTGGGTAGGCTTTAAAACCTGAAAAACAAAAGCTAAGAGGAAAGCTACTACTACAACCAATATTATAGAATAAATAATTGTATAAGAATTAGTATTTGTTTTCATTTTCATCTTAACTTTTTTGTACGATTAGAACGTTGTGATATATTGAAAGCTACCACTATATTATCAATTAGAGGTGCTATCATATTTCCAAATAGTATAGAAAGCATCATTCCTTCAGGATAACCATGATTAAGAACACGTATTATAACAGCCATAGCACCTATTATAAAACCATAAAAGAATTTTCCATTTTCAGTACGAGCTGATGTAACAGGATCTGTTGCCATAAATACAGCACCAAAACAAAATCCCCCTAAAAATATATGCTCATACCATTTTAATGGGCTTGCTCCTGTTGCATTAAATATCAAAGCCATAAATATTCCACCGATGAAAACGCTCAGCATGGTTTTCCAGCTAGCTATATTAGTCCACAAAAGAATTATTGCACCTATAGCTATTGCTATAACAGATGTTTCACCAATAGACCCAGGTATAAATCCTAATATAATGTCTTGTAATGAAAAGTGTAAAGATAGTCCCTGTGAGACTTCTCCAAGTGGGGTTGCCATTGTAAATCCATCAGGTAATGCATAACCTAATCCACAAATTTTATCTGTTGATACCCATATAGCATCACCTGTCATTCTACTCGGATAAGAAAAGAATAAAATTGCTCGAGCTATTAAAGCTACATTAAAAATATTCATTCCTGTTCCGCCAAATATTTCTTTAACAAAAATTACAGATATTGCTACTGCCAAGGCTAACATCCATAAAGGCAAACTAACAGGTACTATTAATGGTATTATCATACCAGTAACAAGATATCCTTCTTGAATTTCTTCATTTCTCCATTGAGCCCATATAAATTCTATTGCAAGTCCAACTACATAGGATACTATAACTTTTGGAAATACAGCTAATGCACCATATAAAAAGAGACTTACAAAAGTAGTCTCGGAAAGTTTTCCTGCCATAAGAGCATTTTGATAACCTACATTGTACATTCCAAATAATAATGCTGGTATCAATGCTATTACCACAAAACTCATAATTCTTTTTGAGTCTATAGCATCATGTATTGATGTACCACAAGTAGATGTTGTATTAGGTACGTATAAGAACGTCTCTATTCCATCATATACGCTCTTGAAAGCATGCAATTTACCGCCCTTTTCAAATTTAGGACGTAGCTTATCAAGATTATTTTTAAAATTCATTTTTCTAATGTTTCAGTATATTATTTGTATAGATAATAAAAATTATATTAAGAATTTTCTTTTCTTAGAATATCCAAGCCGTTGCGTACAATTTCTTGCAAAGGTTGTTTTGAACTATCAACAAACTCTGCTAAAGCGAAGTCTTCTGGACTAACTTCATAAATACCTAATTGTTCTTGTTTGTCGATATTACCAGTTATAATTGATTTTATAAGAAATTCAGAATAAATGTTCATTGGTAATACACGATCGTATTCACCACTCATTATTATATTTCGCTTTCCTCCTTTTACTCTAGCATCTAAGTCATAAGATTTTCTTCTCCTAAATAGCCATGTAAAATAACTATGCGATATTGAGAATTCTTTTAATCTTGGCTTAATCCAACCAAACATTTCATTAACATTATCACCTTCAGGTATAGCTGTAACCTCTGATGTATGTGCACCTAAGAAGGCGTTACCTGTAACAGTTTTACCTGTAAGTGGATTTCCATTAATAATACGTATATGTGATTCACTTGTTAATTGTCCCTTGATAATATCATTTATAGGTGTACCTACTAAGGTCTTTATATATATTGGATTTTCTACCCTACTCCCTGCTAATGCAATTGTACGAGTAAGATTTACATGCCCAGTATTAAATAGCCTACCAAATGTTATTACAGATGATGGCGAGACAGTCCATGCTACTTCTCCTCGATTTATAGGGTCTATATGATTTATTTGTACACCTACATTTCCTGCAGGACAAGGTCCATCAAAGACAGTAATATTTACATCTTTAGCTTCTGTCAATGCTTTGTTATTTTGAGTACTACTTATAGAAAGATATACTTTAGCTATTTTTGACAAAACAGTTAAACCTACTTGAAAATCATGTTCTTGACCTTTCAATTCATAATCAAAGCTTGCTTGTAAAGGCATATCTCGAAAAGCAGAAACAAAAATTGCTTTAGGAGTTGTATCAGGTGTTGTAGAAACAGCATAAGGCAACTGATTTATATATCCAAATAATCCTGCTTTAAGCAAACAATCTTTTACTTGTTCACCTGTAAGGGAGGATAATTGTGGAATAGCAAATTGAAGATATTCTTGTTCTTTATCTGATTCTACCATAATATAAAGAACCTTACGACGCTCACCACGAGCAATCTCTGATATATGCCCACTTACAGGGCTTGCAAATCCAACACTTGGACTATTCTTGTTCACAAACAAAAAATCACCAACCTTCACATGGTCGCCCACTTTCACTACTACTTTAGGAACTATTCCTACAAAATCTGATGGTACTAAAGCATAGTTTTTAGAAGATTTTAAAGATAAAATTTGTTCTTTGGCACATCCTTTAAGGTTTATAGTTAAACCTTTACGTAATTTAATTACATCTGCCATAATATTAAAAGATTAAATATCTAACGCGTTAAAAATTGCTGCAAATGTACGATAATTTAAGTAGTTTAAAAACTTTTTACTACATTAATTTCACAATAAATTGGAAAATTTGTAGATTTGCACCACTTTGAAAATCTTTAAGAAAATAATTATCTGTGTTATATGGTCTGTAGCAATTTTTATTTTGCTTATAGCCTCTTTTTTTTATATACCTGAAAGTCAAAATTTTATACGTAAAACAGTTACAGAATTACTATCAAAAAAACTCGGTACAAAAGTTATAATAGATGCTATACATATAAGTGTGCCTAATCGTTTTATTATTGATAATATATCAATTTATGACAAAAAAAACGAAAAAATGGTAGATGCTTCTCGTATTGCTGCAAATTTGGATTTATTCCAACTAATAAAAAATCAAAAAACAATTATTACTTCTGCCCAGATTTTTGATCTTAAAGCTAAGCTATATAAAGAGAGCGATAATAGCAAAACAAATTTCCAATTCATCATAGATTCTCTATCTAATAATAATAATAAAAAAACACCTTTAGATTTAAAATTAAAAACTCTTATTATACATAATTCCAATATTTCTTATGATATTTTAGATAAAGTAAGAAACAAGCAGAAATTCGATCCGAACCATATTTTAATAAACAATATATCTGCATATATAAATATAAATCGTCTGACTGATAAGTATATAGATACTAATATTAAGAAACTTTCTTTACGAGAAGGGACTGGTATTAATATTGCCAAACTTTCTTTAATTCTAAAAGCAAATAAGAAAGATGCTATAATAAAAAATTTAATTTTTGATTTCAATAATTCGCATATAAATATACCGTATTATAGTATAAACTTTAATAAAAATAATATAGACTTAAAAACTGCACAACATAAAATAAACATAAGTCCTTCATATATAGATATGAGGGATTTAATACCACTCATGCCAAATATAAGAGGAATAAATGAAATTTTTAGTTTTTATGGCTCTATTAATACTCAAAAAGAAAAGATTAATATTAAAAATCTATCAATAAAGTCTAATACATCATATATAAAAATAAAAGGTTATATAAATAAGAATCTTACCAAAGGAAATATTTTAGTAAAGAAATTTATAACATCCCCATTATTCATATACAAAATAGCCTATATTAGTCATTTTAATTGTCCAAAATTTATAAGACATATAGGTAAAGCAAATTATAAAGGATATTTTAAATGGTATGGCAATAATTTTACAGTAAATGGTGTCTTAAAATCAAGTTTGGGGAATGCCAATATACGGGCAGATATAACAGAGAAAAACATAACTGCAGAAATAAATACCAATACGTTTAAGTTGGGCAATATTCTGAATAGTTCTAAATTAGGTTGTTTATCGTCCAAGATAAATATAAAGGCTACAAAAGATTTAAAAACTATAAAAGCACTTGGCACATTTCCTTTTATAGAATACAATTCGATAAAATACCACAATATATTTTTAAATGGCATATATTCAAAAGATAAATTTAACGGTATACTATCTCTAAATGATCCAAAAGGTGCAATAGCAATAAATGGAGTATTCAAAAACATCAATTCGTTTTTAAACAAAAAGGGATATTTAAATATTGCATCTAAAATATCAACTAATCATTTAAATCTAAAATCCTTAGGATTAACTACACCACTTGGAAATAAGACTATTTCTCTACAAGGAAATATAAAAGCTGTGGGAAACTCATTAAATAATATTATTAGTCAATTGAAAATAAAAAATATAAAGATAAAGGATAATAGAGAAAATTTTAATATTAAATACATAGATCTTAATACGCATAATAAAAATAAGAATAAATATATAGAAATAAATTCAGACTATGGGAAAATACAAATTAAGGGACAATTTGAATATAACACTATAATTGACAAATGTCAAAATATATTATCACAATACTTACCCACAATAATAAAAAGGAAAAAATGTATTATTAGTAATGATAGATTTTATATAAAAGCTAAAATATACAATACTAAATTCATTAACAATATAACTACCAATAAAAATATTGTTTTATATAACCCTATATCTATAATAGCAGATGTAGAAGAGGCTGATAAGAAAATAAATCTAAGTGTAAATACAAAAAATATTAAATATAAATCTCTTATTTTCAACTCCTTAAACGGAACAGTACATGCCGATATAAACAATAAGTTAAAAGCGATAATAAAAGCTAATAATATAGGAAAAGATGGAAGAGAAACTAATTTAACAACAGAGGCATCTACAACCAATAATGGTAAAATTAAAGCAAGAACATTAATAGATTTAAAAGCCAAAAACAATATAAAGGCAAATATCAATTACAATATAGGCATAAATAAAATAAATAACAACATATCTACACATATATTATTTGATAAATCTGATATTATGATAGATACTATACATTTGCAACTACAACCAGCAGAAGTATCGTATACGAATAAACAACTAAATATCAAAAACTTTAAAATAGCAAATAAACAACAGTTTATAGCTATTAACTCTTTTCCGACCAACAAAGAACAAGATTCTCTATCTATAAATATAAAAGATATAAATGTTCCTTATATTCTTGATATTCTTAATTTTCATAGCGTTAAATTTGGAGGTACTGCTACAGGACTTGTTCGTATAAAACACCCTTTATCAAATCAACAAAAAATAAATGCTTTCATAAAGGTGAAAGATTTTACATTTGAGGATGGAAGAATGGGAATATTATATGCTAAAGCTAACTATATACATAATATCGAAAAAATAGATATTGATGCTAAAGCAATAGACCAATACGGAACTACAGAAATAAATGGGTATATAGATCTTAAAAAACAATTTATAAATTTACCTATAAAAACACATAATACTAATTTTGAATTTATCCATTCATATTGTAAATCAGTAATAAATAAATTTAAATTAAGGGGGAATGGAATATGTAGAATTATAGGACCGTTAGATAAAATTAATTTACAAGGTGAAGTGAAAGGTGCTGGTTATCTGAGCATTAAACCACTAAAAACATCTTATAAAATAAAAAGTATCACTATAAAACTCATTCCAAATGAGATTATTATAGAAAAGTCAAAACTGAAAGATAAAGAAAACAATATTGTAAACATAAATGGGGCGATACATCATATCAATTTAACACAAATAACTTTTGATTTAATAGCAAAAACAAATAAAGCTATTGTTTATGACCAACCACAAAATAATAATGAACTATTTTGGGGTAAGATATACACTACAGGCTCATATTCTATATGTGGTAGGAATAACTATTTTAACATAGATGCAAACGTAAAACCAGAAAGAAAATCATATATAGTTTACAATGCTGATAAAAACTCTATAGATGAAAGTTCTTTCATCAAATGGAATAGTAAAAATATACAAAAGATAAAACAAGATATAACTAATAATGAACAACCAACAAGTGATTTATTTATAAATGCAACAATAAATACGAATGACAATCTTACTTTAAAAGTTATTCTTAATAAGAATAATAATGATAATATAGTTTTGAAGGGGTATAATCCAATAAGAGCAACCTATTATAATAAAGGGTCATTTAAACTATATGGTAATTATAAAATCGATAATGGATCATATAGTTTTACAATACAAGATATTATAAAGAAACATTTTATTTTCGATTCAAATTCAACTATTACATTTCAAGGGGATCCTTTTGCAGCTAATTTAAATCTAAAGGCTTCTTATCTACTAAATTCTGTTCCATTAAGTGATTTACAAATAGGAAAATCATTTAGAGCTAATAATACAAAAGTTAATTGCATTCTAAATATTACTGGTTCTCCAGCTACACCTAAAGCTAATTTTGGATTAGAACTTCCTCAACTATCGCCAGATGCTGAACAAATGGTTAAATCTATCATAAATTCTCAACAAGGGCTTAACCAACAAGTATTATATTTATTGGCGGTAGGACGTTTCTATCCACAACTCACAAATAACTACCAATTACAACAGCCCTCCAAACAAGAGGAGCCAAGTACTACATCGTTAGCTATGCAAAGTATTTTGTCAGGAACTATTTCTCAACAAATAAATACATTATTATCTAATGTTATCAAAGTGTCAAATTGGAATTTAGGAACTAATATTGCCACAGGTAATCAAGGACTAAATAATGCTGAATACGAGGGCATACTTTCTGGGTCGTTATTGGATAATAGGCTATTAATAAATGGTCAGTTTGGATATAGAGATAATGTAAAAACAAATACATCTTCTTTAATAGGAGACTTTGATATTAAATACCTACTTTTACCAAGTGGTAATCTCTCATTAAATTTCTATAATAGGGCTAATGATAGATATTTCACAAGAAGCTCTCTAAACACTCAAGGTATAGGATTAATAATGAAAAAAGATTTCAACTCTATTAAAGAACTGTTTAATATATTCAAAAAAAAGAAAAAATCTAATATAAATAAGCAATAATTTTATTGTAAACAAAACACAAAAAAAGTATTATTTGCACATTTCTTTATTTTTTATTATAACTTGGGGCTTATATAATAAGAAGATACTTTAAATTTTTAATAAATGAAGAAACTATATACCCACCTAATATACAGGTTATTAAATTTATAACTGAATACATGTTTTGTAATAATACTAAAAGTGATATAAATACTAACGTCGTTCCCTTAATTGATGGAGGAACTGATGATCTATATTTTGGGCCAGAAATAGAACCCGGAACAGAACCATAACCAAAAGAATTTAATAATAGAGCTAAGTAAATTTACATAAGATTATAAAAACATTAAAATCCTAAAATGGAAGTCCAATAGCAAAATGGACTGTTTGTGCATCACTAAATTTTTTTATATTATAAAATCCATTAGAATAAGGTATATGTAGTCCTATACCCCAATCTATACGTATCATAAAAAAGCTTATATCATAACGTATTCCTATTCCTGTTCCTAATGCTATTTGTTTGAAAAATCTATCAAATAAGAATTGTGAACCAGGACGATTTACATCCTCGTGCAATGTCCAGACATTACCTGCATCTAAAAATAAAGCACCATAAATATTTCCTATTATATGTGGACGATATTCTAAATTAGCTTGTAACCTAATCTCACCAGTTTGCTCCACATAAGATTTCTTACCATCTGCTGCCACATAAGTTCCTGGTCCTATTTCTCGTGCATTGAAAGCTCGCAAACTATTAGCACCTCCTATAAAAAACTGTTCAGAATAAGGAGAAAACTTACTATTACCATATGCCCAAACCATTCCTGCATTAAAATGTGCTACAAATGTATTTTTAGGAGTTAATTGCCATATTTTAGTAAAATCCGTTTCTAATTTGAGAAACTGTGCAAATGGATTTTTAAATAATGTCTTTTGTTTTTCGTTAAATGATTTTCCTGCTGCAAGATAAATTAATGATAACAAATTAGATGCTTCTGAAACAGAAGTGGTCCAACGTATTGGATTTATAAAGTTATTGGGACTATGGTATGTATATTGAAAAATAGATTTGGGAATAAATTGATCATGCATGGATAATTGCAAATATGGTAAAGTGCTTAATAAATCTTTAAACCTATTAGTTACTCTATGCATATATTCGTAACTTAATGATAAAGGTTTAAATACAAAAGAACTATTTCCTGCTTTTGTCCAACTATAAACCATCTCTGCGGAAACAATATGTCGCTTAAAGAAACTCGAACGCTTAATAATGTTTACAGCTGTACTAATAGTTGTTTTTGGTTGTTCAATGTATTTAGTATTTTGAGAATTATGAAATGGTATTAACAGTCTTGGAAGCTGTAGTGAAACTTCTGCTCCATAACCATAATCATTCATTCTCTTGGAATTATGAGATTCGTCACTTCGTTTTGTTGCCCATTCATATGAACCGTGTAATCTGATATTTAGAATCTCTGCCCCACGAAAAGCATTACGTTTAGTTGCTCCAAGTATAAGCTCTGGTCCATACTTTCCTGAAGTTTTTCCTCGTCCATAGGCCTCCATATAAAAATCATAAGGCTTGTCAAACATTAAATCAAAATTAGCATCTAATGTTGTGCAACTATCTGAAAGATTTGATGGTGTAAACGTAATATTTGTTGAAGAGAATAGTCCTATAGAATTAAATCTGTCTAATGTCTCTTTATGTTTATCAAGAGAATATTTCTCTCCTTCTCTAAAGAGAATATTAGTTCTTATAACTTTTGGACGTAAAGGTATATTCTTACCCATATAATAAATATTTAGTCCATCAAATTTAATATTCTTATGTAGTAACTCAAAATAATTATGTCTCAAGTTAATTGTAATTTTTCCTATTCTCCATTGTTTTATAGCATCTTTATTAAGGGAATCATTATTCATTTTAAGATGCAAATTTATTTTCCCTTTAATCGTAGAGGTATCTGCTATATAGATAGTGCTATTGTGAGTATAAAAATAATATCCATTATTTTTTAGCAAATGTGTTATCCTTTGCCGTTCTGCTTCAAGAGATGCAATATTAAATGGAGCGTTAGGTTTTAATTTACATTGAAAACTATCAGCTTTTATTAAACTATCTTGTTTATATATAAAATCATTATATTTAAGAGTATCTATTGTCCAAAGTTTCCCCAGATTTACATTATATTGAAGTTTTATTTTTCGTTTATTATGTTGTGGTATAGTTTTATAGGTTATTTTAGCATTTAAATAACCTCGTTTTGCAAGTAAATTTTTCCCTACAGAAACATGAAGATCAGGGTTTGCATTTTTCATAGTAATAGGACTTGTTGCAAATGTCCTAGTTATCCAACGTGCAAATTTAGTTGTATCTGTAGAGAATTCATTCCACAACCATAGTCCTATAGGGAATGGGGATTTTAAAAAAGGACTATTAAACAAAGACGAGTTTGGTTTTGTAGCAAGAACTATGTCAAGCTCTTCTTTAACAGAACGAGAATAAGATGATGATACTTTTGGGGTATAAATAGTAGGTTTCATACCCACATAAAGTTGTTCATCTTTTGGTAAGGATTTAGTTGTAGAACATGATGTAAAATATATTACTCCTAATAAATTATAAAATAAAAATAAAAGTAACTCTATACAAACATATTTCTTCATAACTATAACAGCATACTCATAATATATTTATAAAATATTCTTAGACTTACATATATTCATGTAAATCCTTACACATAACAAAATAATTGCTAATACAAGTATTCCCATAGCTACATAAGCTATAGTTTCTGTAACTGTTATTGATTTAGGATTAAAATCAAATACCACCTCATGCTTTCCTGGCTTTATATTGATTGCCCTAAGTACATAGTTTACACGCCCTATAGGAGTAAGCTTACCATCAACTGTAGCAGTCCAACCTGGATAATAAATTTCCGAAAATACTATAATTCCACCTGCAACAGAATTTACTGTATACCTTAAATTATTAGGTTCATAATGAGTAAGCTTTACCGTATTAGATTCACTATGATGACTAGTGTATCCTAAAATTTCTCTATTTTTCTTATCCGCTACTGCTTCTTTACTTAGGTCTATTTTATCAAGATCTTCATATTCCTCTGTAGTAGTATTAACATATTGTATTTTATCTATAAACCAAGCATTACCCTGTGCATATATATTTTTTATTGGAATAGTTCCATTATTCAGTGGAAGAATGAAATATTTAGCATTAAGCATATTTAAAACGGGAAATACCTTTCTACCATTTATCTTTTTCATATTTCCTTGAACATTCATTATCTCAGTCATTGCTGCTTTCATTTCAGGAGCTATATATCTCTCTATAAGTTCCTGATAACGTTGGAGTTTTGCAGGATGATATCCACCTATACTCTTATGAAAGTATGATGTAGAATTATCATTAAATGTGTTTTCTGCAAAATTAAGAACTCTATAACTAAGAGATTTATCTTTTAAAATAGCTAAGTCGGTAGAAGAGGGTGTTCTTGGCATATCCCGTTGACTTTTCTCTACAAACATACCATCATTTAAATAGTCTTTGTCATTGCTCCAAAGATCTACAAGACATAATACTGTTAAACAAGCTATTAGATAATTTGCTTTTAATTTACGTTTATAAAAACAGAATAATAATATTATACCTATCAATATAATATATACAGAATTTCTTGCATCATGACTCACTAAGGCAGCTCTCATTGTTGTAATACTTGATATTATGGAATTTTCAATATCTGGAGTTATACCTTGTATACTTGCTATAAGCTGTTGTTCATCTTTACTAACAAATGGTCCCATTATATCTGGGAAAATTGTTAATAACAATGCTGTTCCTAAGGTAAGAACTATTGATACATAAACATATTTTATTTTTATTTTTAATATATCTGGTTCAGCTATAATTTGCTTCAAAGCAAGAATGGCAAGCAAAGGTATTGTAAATTCAGCTATAACCAATATACTTGCAACCGTTCTAAACTTTGCATACATTGGTACATAATCTATAAAAAGATTAGTAAACCACATAAAATTATGTCCCCATGATAATACTATAGAGAGAATAGTTGCAGCAAGTAAAGCCCATTTTATATTATTTCGAACTATAAAAATACCTAATATAAAAAGAAATACTACAAAAGCTCCAACATATACAGGTCCGCTTGTACCTGGCTGACTTCCAAAATATTGTGTCATGCCTTGATATATTCCGGGTATCATTTCCTGAATCTGTGGATTAGCTTTTCCCATAGCTACTTCGCTATTTGATAAAGGCTGACTTGCTCCTCCCTTAGCCTTAGGGACAAGTAGTGTTAAAGTTTCATCTATGCCATAACTCCATTGAGTTATATAATCTCGGTTAAGTCCTGATGATGTTTGGTTTGGAGTAGTCTTCGTAACCAATTCACTCTTTCCTCTAATAGACTGCTTTTGATATTGCCATGTATGATAAAGGCTAGAAATATTTATAGCTATTCCTATTAATGCGGCAAATGCAGCTATTCCTGTAGCCTTAAAAAACTTATTTATACTTTTATTTTTTACAGCTTGAACAAAATAACTTATAATTATAAATAGTATTATAAATAAATAATAATAAGTCATTTGATAATGATTTGCCTTAATCTCAAAAGCTGTAAATAAGGCTGTAACAACAAAGCCCCATAAATATTTTTCTTTATATAATAAAACTAATCCTGCTATCATAGGAGGAAGATAGGCCAATGCCATGACCTTCCACAAATGACCTGCAGCAATAATAATAAGGAAATAGGAAGAGAAGGCCCAAAATATACTTCCCAATGCAGCTAAATAAGGTCTAAAATCAAAAGCTCGTAATAATATATAAAATCCTAATAAATAAGCAAATAAAAACCAAACATAATTAGGCAACCATAGATGGTATGCATCCATAGCCATAGACAAATTATCTGTTGAGCTATATGAAGGAGCTATTTGGTAAGTTGGCATACCAGAGAATATGGCATTAGTCCAACGTGAAGTTTCTCCTGTTTTATCTCTATATTGCTTTATCTCTTGCTCCAATCCTACAGCAGCTTCAGAATCATGCTGATATAAAATTTTATTTTGTAATATTGGCACTATAAAATAAGCAAACGATATTAATGCAAATAATAATACAATTATACTGTCTGGTAATACTTTCTTAAATGTTTTCATTTTATATATTATTATAAATGATTCTATTATGCAATAGAATGCAAATTTACATAAAAATATCAGACTTTATTTATTTTTGCAAAATAAATACCATATAAGAAAATATAATATACATCATATAAAATCCTAAAAAGTAGTCGATTAATAAAATATTTAGAAATGTTGTTGTCTGGTAAAATGAGTATTTTTGCTCATGGTTATCTTTGTTTGAAAAAGTTTTACCGGACAGCAATAATAGATTTTATACGGATTGTTTTACTGTTTAGTAAGGCTGAAAATAGTACATACTACAGCAATAACTATTAATATATTTTTATAGTAAAAAATATATACAAAAATGATTTTAAAAATCTTACTATTTAACTGATATATATAACAGTACGTATTATATATTTAAGGGTAATTTGAACTAAAAAATATATCTACATAACTATTTAATATATAACTAATTATATGATATATAATAAACTCTAAGATTGTTTTACTTAAACTTCAGCTGCGTTCCTTATAGAACCTCTTGAGTCGTTTTACTTAAACTTCTTTGGTTGTTCCACTTAAAGTATATTTGCCGTTTAAGTTAAACTATTTTTATACCTCGTTTTTCAGGTAAATTTTCGTTACAATTATTGCTTAGTAAAATACCAACCATACGTTCCTAATATCATCTTAAATATTATATATGAAGGTACGGTTGATACATATCTCTATTATAAAAATATATTAAACTAATATTGGAACAAGATATCGGGCTAAACAATATCCTCCAACAACAAGCCATATAAAGAGAATACCTGCAAGTAAGAAGGGCTTAAAACCAGCTTTCTTAAATTTATCCATACTAGTTTCAGCACCTAATGCTGTCATAGCCATAGTAAGGAAAAAAGTATCAAGGTTAATAATCCAATCTACAAGTTCTTTTGGTAAAAGATTAAAACTATTGAAACATATTACTACTAAAAAAAGAACTGCAAACCAAGGTACTTGTATCTTCGTCCTAACCCCATCAATACTATCACGTTTTGCAATATCTTTTGCAAAGAAGAAAGCAATTACTAATAGAACAGGAACTAACATCATAACACGTATCATTTTTACAATAATAGCATTATCACTTATTGCAGCCCCCATAGCATTACCAGCTCCTACAACATGTGCAACTTCATGTATTGTTGAACCTGCAAAAATTCCCATTTGCTGTGCAGGCAAATCAAATATACCTGAACGATAAAGAACAGGATATAGAAACATTGAAATTGTACCAAAAATAACAACTGTTGCAACAGC
Organism: uncultured Prevotella sp.; assembly: GCA_946998295.1. Classification (GTDB taxonomy): domain Bacteria; phylum Bacteroidota; class Bacteroidia; order Bacteroidales; family Bacteroidaceae; genus Prevotella. Next base: position 41,764 of record CAMPYS010000005.1, on the reverse strand, counting down.
AACTGCTGTTTTGTAAGGTTTTGGACGTATAGCTCCATCTACGCCCATAACTGCTGCAGCTCCACATATAGCACTACCACAAGCAGTTAACAAAGCTATACTGCGATCCATCTTTAAAAGTTTACCTATAAATATACCTAAAACTATTGTAACTATAACAACAATAGCATCTATTATAATTGCAGGTAAGCCTACTGCCTCAATATCTTGGAATGTTAATTTAAAACCATATAAAATTATACCTATTCTAAGTATACGCTTTGAACAAAAAATAATACCAGGTGTCCATGTCGCTGGTAAATGATTTCTAAGACTGTTAGCATAAGCCATTCCCAAGATAATACCAATTATCATTGGAGAAAAAGATATGACTTTAGCAATGTTCATATCACCTATATAAAATGCGGCACAAGCAAACAGTGCCATTAAAAGAACTCCATGGAGCATACTACCCCTTGTATCTGAAATATTCATACTTGTTAATTATTATTTAAAATTACAGCGCAAAGGTAGCCATTTTTATAGCTCGGTAGTTATATATAAATTCTATATGCTATAACTTTTAATTATATGTTTGATAAACAAAGATTGTACACCACTTGACATACCATGTCGTTGCACAATACTAAAGAATCTATTCATGGTTAAGTTTTTAATATCAATTACTTTTATTTGACCTCGTAGGATTTCCTTATTAACCGCTCTGATAGATAATATCCCCATAGCATCATATTTTTCCACAAAGCTTTTTATACCTTCAGTAGTACCAAAATTCACTATAATATTTAATTCAGATAGACTTACTCCTCTTTTCTTTAAATGCTTTTCTATTACATCTAATGACCCTGAACCAAATTCTCTCATTACTAAAGGTTGAGATTTTAATTCGTCGATAGTTATTTCATCTTTCTCTGCTAATTTATTTTTTGATGATACTATAGTTACCAATTCATCTTTCATAAATTTTGTATATTTCAGCTCAGGTTGACGTCCTATACCTTCTACCAGTCCTAAGTCTACAACACCTTCTTTTAACATTGTCTCTATTTCATGAGAATTACTAGAAATCATATTTACATGTATCTGAGGATAACACACAAGAAAAGTTGCTAAAATTTCTGGTAATACATATTGAGCTATAGTTGTACTTGCACCTATACGTACTGTTCCTGCTGTTTTCTTTTGAAGCAAATTCATTTCAAAATTCAATTGCTCATAGGCTTTATTAATATGGTATGCGTGATGTAACAATTTTTTACCTTCATAAGTAAGTTGTATCTTATTACCCATTCGATCAAACAGTCGGACATCATATTCTTTTTCAAGCTCTGCTATATGCTTACTAACTGCAGGTTGACTTATATATAATATATGTGATGCTTTAGAAAAGCTCAGGTGTTGAGCTACGGTTATAAAAACTTTTAAACGGATGTCTATCATATTGTATTAAGAACTTTTTTATCGCTCTACTTCGTTTTTTAGTTTTCCAATAACCTCCTTATTAGCAAAATCTCCATCTAAACTATATATAATGAAGACTTTCTCTCTCGTTTCAACCCCCATTGAATATTTCTTATACTTATACATTGGTTTTAATTAATTCAGCTATTGGACTTATCTTTATACTTAAATTTAATAGAATTATCAACCAAAGCGAGCCTCTCTTAAAAATAGGCATTAATAAAAGCTTTAATTTCAAAATACAAATAAACAAGAATGTTATTATAATTATCCTTCTTAATATCACATCATATTTAAGAAAAAACTCTTTATGCTTAAATATTGGCATTAAATAATCAATAGTATTATTGATATACTAAAGGATGTTGTTTTATCCATATCAACTTTACTATTAGATGTTTATTCATTATATTAATTCTGTATAAATAACTTCGTTCACAGAAAACAAATCTTAAGGTGATTTTTTATATTTAATTTATTTTTCAATTTATGTGTATCTACAAACTAATAAGGAGCCCTCCTTAGTACTAATTTATAATTGACATATATTAATGAATTATTGTGTTAACACATTATAATATTAAATTTAGAAAAAGCATCATCATAACCTTATTTTCTTTTATTAATGGAATAAATCAGTTTAGAATTTATTCCATATACTATTTGATTATCTGGTTTATAATCTTTTAACTGTCAATAAGGAGGAGAGGTTACTATTAAGTGAACACTCTCATCCTTTATTCTTGCATGTTACGACTATTCTATCTATTATTAAGTAGCTTGTATTATACTGCACATTGATTTCTTATAATATCCATAATCATTTGAGCCAAATTATTAGCTTCAGCCATAGTATTTGCTTCGCTATATATACGTATAATTGGTTCTGTATTTGATTTACGAAGGTGTACCCATGAATTAGGAAAATCTAATTTAACTCCATCAATATCTGTAATGGTTACGCTTGAATCTGCTATATATAGGGACTTTACTTTATTAAAAATCTCAACTACATTTACCTCAGGGGTCAAATCAACTCTATTTTTAGCTATAAAATATTGTGGATATGTTTTACGTAACTGGCTGGCCGTCATTCTCTTTTTAGAAAGAAGACTTAAAAATAGACCTATACCAACTAAAGAGTCGCGTCCATAATGACATTCTGGATATATTACTCCCCCATTTCCTTCTCCACCTATTACGGCTCCAACTTCTTTCATTTTAGTAGTTACATTAACCTCTCCTACAGCTGAAGCATAATAGTGACATCCGTGTTTTTCAGTTACATCTCTTAAAGCTCGTGTCGAAGAAAGGTTACTTACTGTGGAACCTTTTACGTTATCAAGTACATAATCTGCTACACTTACCAAGGTATATTCCTCTCCAAACATAACTCCATCTTCTTGGATAAAGGCTAAACGGTCAACATCTGGATCAACAACAATCCCTAAATCATATTTCCCCGACTTCATCTCGCTCATTATACCTGTAAGATTTTTCTCTATAGGTTCAGGATTATGGGCAAAATCTCCTGTAGGATCACCATTTAGAAATGTAGATTCAACTCCAAGTTGATCTAAAAGTTGAGGAAGTATTATTCCACCTACGGAATTAATAGAATCTACACACACACGAAATTTACGATTACGTATAGACTCAACATCTACTAATTTTAATTTTTTTACAACATCAATATGCTTTTGATTAAAAGTATTATCTTCTGTATAAGCTCCTAAACTATCAACATCCGCATATACGAACGCTTCACTTTCTGCAATTTTAAGGACTTCCTTTCCATCCCTATCAGTTAAAAACTCTCCATTTGCATTTAATAATTTCAAAGCATTCCAATGGCGTGGATTATGAGAAGCTGTTATAATAATACCACCATCTGCATTGGACATTTTCACGGCAAGCTCTGTAGTAGGAGTTGTTGCCATACCTATATTTACAACATCAGCTCCCATACCCATAAGAGTACCACATACTACATTCTTTACCATTTCTCCAGAAATACGTGCATCTCTTCCTACAACTATTTTTAGTTTTTTACCTTTGAGTTTCTGTGCTATGTATGTTGCATAGGATGATGTAAACTTTACAATGTCAAGTGGATTGAGTGTATCTCCTGTCTGGCCGCCTATTGTTCCACGAATACCAGAGATTGATTTAATTAAGGTCATATGTTTTATCTTTTTAGTTTAAAAATATAGAGATCTTAGTTTAGACCTCTCATGTAAGTTATTTCATAGTAGCAAGGTATAACATTATGTGATGCTTTAGTTGTTCCTTGAGACGAAGGCACAATCAATCTAACCTTTGCTATGTGTTCATTTTCATCCTTTGGACGTCCTATATTTATATATGTTAATGGAACTAACCAACCTTTGGGAACAGATGTAGACTTATAAGTATTATACATAACACTTGATGTCATATCAAAAGATGCCGTAAACGTACCACTTATATTATCTACTACCATCTTATCAACAATACCACTATAATATAAATTTTTATTGGTTAAAATCATGGCATTTTCTAATATGTTCGTTTCTTCAAAACGACATAAAACACTAACTTGTTCCCCATTCTTTATAGGACTGCCACTTCCTTTATTTACAATTTGCAGATATACCCCTGTATTATTCAATAAAACATACTCGTTTTTGTCTAAATTGGTAGTATATCCTTGATTCTTAAATTGTTTTTCACTTATTACTTTTATTTTTTCTTTGACTATATATGAATTTATAGCATTTCTCTCTCTTTCCAATTTCTCAGCATAAGTTTCTGTTTTGTCACATGAAGTTATTAGTAATAGTCCTGCTAAGACAATTAATAAATAGTTTATTGTTTTCATTATATTTTATATATTTGAAAATCAATTCCTTTTAAAAGTATTGATATTTAATTTATTATTACAAAGTTATTAAAAAATATATAAACAAAATATTTTTCATTCCTAAAATAGAGCTTATCAATTTATTATCTATCACATATTATTCATACACTATCTAAAATTATCCCATATTGCATCTGAAGGAAGAGGCGAAATCAAAGATACAAGTTTTTTAGATACTGGATGTATAAATTCTATTTTATGACTCAAAAGACTTATGCTAGCATCTGAGTTTGTACGGCGTGCTCCATATTTTATATCGCCCTTAATCTGGCACCCTATTGAAGCTAATTGACATCTAATTTGGTGATGCCGTCCTGTAAGCAAATTTACTTCAAGAAGTGTATAATGGTTTGTATGACCTATAACTGTATATCTTAATACCGCTTTTTTAGATTTGGGTACTTCGCTATTATATACGTATGACTTATTTTGCCGTTCATTACGCACAATCCAATTGGTTAAAGTCGCAGATTGAACCTCTGGAGAGTTTTGAACAATTGCCCAATAAGTCTTATGTATTTCTCCACGACTTATCATACTATTAAGGCGAGTTAGGGCTTTAGATGTTTTAGCAAATATTACTAAACCTGAAACTGGTCTATCCAAACGATGAACAACTCCGAGAAAAACATTACCAGTTTTTGAATATTTAATCTTTAACCATACTTTAAGTTTTTCAGATAAAGGTATATCACCTGTTTTATCACCTTGCACTATCTCTCCACTTTTTTTATAAACAACTATTAAGTGGTTATCCTCATAGATAATTTCCATTAATATACAATATAGCAAAAGTTTCCATTACCTTTTAAAATAAAAGATAAAGGAAACTTTCTATAGTTTTACTTACATATTCATACCACCATCTACTTGTATTACCTGACCTGAAACATAACTAGATAAGTCAGATGCTAGATAAAGAGCTGTATTTGCAATATCCTCTGTTGTTCCTCCACGACGTAGCGGTATTTTAGCAGTCCACTCTTTACGTACCTCCTCTGATAATTGCTGGGTCATAGCTGTATCAATGAATCCTGGAGCTATTGAGTTAGCACGTATACCTTTAGGTCCCATTTCCTGTGCCACACTCTTTGCTAAAGCTATCATTCCTGCTTTTGATGCTGAATAATTTGCTTGTCCAACATTACCATGTACACCTACAACACTAGCCATATTTATAATACTACCTGAACGCTGACGAAGCATTATAGGCACACATGCATGGATAAAATTAAATGCACTTTTTAAATTTACTCCAATAACAGCATCCCACTGTCCTTCTGACATTCTTAACATCAGGCCATCTTTAGTAATACCTGCATTGTTAACAAGAATATCTATTGACCCAAATTCATTTTTTATATCTTTAACAACCTCTTCTGTTTGAGAGAAGTTAGAGGCATCACTTGCATAAGCTTTACATTTAACGTTATAAGCATTTATTTCTTCTTCTGTCTTCTTAGAATCATCATTTAACACAAGATCTGTAAATGCAATATTTGCTCCTTCTTGAGCAAATTTTAGAGCAATAGCTTTTCCGATTCCTCTTGCAGCACCTGTAATTAATGCTGTTTTTCCTGATAATAATTTCATAAATTCTTATATTTGTTTTCTTTTTCTATTTTACTTCCTAAGGCTCCATAAACGACTTTAGCAACTAAAGGTCTACTTGCTTCTTCTGTTAGCCCATGTCCAAGACGTCCATAAATAAAAGGAACTTCAAGTCCTTTAATACAATAATGTGTTATGTCTGCAACAAGTTCTACACTTTCTATATCAAAATCTCCACTATTTTTTGCTTCGCTATAAACAGTACGAAAGAGTTCTATCTCATCTTCATCAAAATTTTTACGAACCTTCTCAACCATCCAAATATTTCTAAAAAACTCAGCTCTAAGGTTACCATTACGGATAACAGTTTCCTTAATTACTCTAAGGTGTGTATAAATAAGTTCTATTATTTTTTCATGAGGGGAAATATTTTTTTTCGCTACAGCATCAAGTTTATCAGATAGACGTTCCAATTCGCTCTCTATGACTGCAGAATATATATCCTCTTTATTTGCAAAATAAGTATATAAAGTTCTACGCCCTTTGCCTGAAGCTATAGCAATGTCGTTTATTGTTGTATTTGCTAACCCTCTTTTAGCAAATAATTGACGTGCTACGTCTATAATATGCCTACGAGTTCTATAAATTGTCATGTAACTTATTCAATCCACCATAAAAATATTTGCACAGCTATAAATCCTATGCAAATATAAATATATTTATTCAATTTCCAAAATAACAAGGAAATGAGTTTCCACAATTTATCGTGAAACAGAACAATCCCATAATCATTATAAGACATTACTTCTTTTATACTTGATATTCTTTTTCTCTATCAGTATTTTTATAATAACTTCTTATAATTCTATATTTTCCATTTACTATACTTTCGCAATATAAATATAGTCGTAAAATACAAAGATACTTAAACTCTTTACTATAATAAATAAGTTATCTGATTATTGCTTTCTTACCGATAATATAAATACCTTTGGGTAATTTTTCTAAATCTTTTATCCCAAATCGGTCATTAGAGATTTTTCTGTGCAAAAAGTCAGATTATAGCAGACTATGCCATCGATATAGCATCTGTATACTAACACAATATGCATTTTTCGTTCTATTTCAAGACAAAATGAAAACGAAATTTTCTAATGACCGATTTGGGTTTATACTGTTTCCTATTTTTAAACCTTGCATATTATAAATAGGTATAATCCCATTAAAAGATTTACCAATAATCAATAATATTATTTGTAGAAATAGCTTTATATATTTCTGATTTGACTATATTTTTTTATCTTCTCCTTTATAAGCAAAAACATATATGAAATACTCAAAATTTTTATCTATATTATCAAATTTAAAGGGTATTTTTTCCTATACTTATTATAAATTGCTACAAAATAATTTATAAATACACAAATTAAAAAATATTATAATTCGACAACGGTAATTCCTGCTCCACCAAGCTGTATATGTTCATCTTTAATGGAATTAACGTTAGGTATTGTTTTTAGGTAGTTACGTATCATTATACGAAGTATTCCATTTCCTTTACCGTGTAGGATACGCACTCTTTGAGCACTTGCTAATATAGCATCATCTATAAAATTTTGTACTTTTACTAAAGCCTCTTCAGTCCTCATACCTCGTACATCTATCTCTTGTTTAAATTGGCTTCGATGTTCATCAATAGTCTCACGTGTTTGCGTACTATAGTGTATATTTTTTTGGCTACGTAATTGTTGTTTAATTTCTTTTTTAGTAGTAGGTTCTATTTCTTTTATATCAATTTTAGTTTTTACATCACCAAATATAATTATTGCTGTTTTCTCATTTATCTTTTCTATTTTTCCAATAGTATTTAGTCCATTTATTTTTACATAATCGCCTTGCTTGAAATACATATTATCTGTAGGTATTTCTCGTTTAACTATATTCTCGTTTTTAGGAGTTACCTCGTTTTTAGGAGTTACCTCGTTTTTATATTTTGTAAGTTTCGCTCTTAGTTTTTTAGTTACTTCATGCTCTGCTTGTTTTTTACGTATTTCACGTATTATATTTTCTATATTTTTATTAGCTTCAAGTATAAGTTCTTCAGCTTGCCTCTTAGCGTCATCTATTATTTCTTTTTTCCTCTGTTTTAAATTATGCAACTCAAGCTCATAATTTTCTATTTTTCTTTGTAGGTCTTTTTCGTTTTTATGAATAGTAGATCGCTTTGCTTCCCAGTATCGTTTATCTCTTACTATATCTTGTAAATACTTATCACTTTGGATATAATCAGATCCCACTATATTTGCAGCATAATCTATAACCTCTTCGGGAAGTCCTATCTTTCTTGCTATTTCTATAGCAAAAGAACTTCCAGGACGCCCTATAGCTAATTGAAATAATGGTTTCATATTATGTCTATCATAAAGCATTGCTCCATTAACAATTCCTTCATGATTTTCTGCAAAATGTTTTAGATTTTGATAATGGGTTGTTATAACCGCCCATATACCTTTTTCCCATATTTTTTTTAATATGGCTTCAGCTATAGCTGCCCCTATCTGAGGTTCCGTTCCTGTTCCGAACTCATCTATAAGTATAAGCGCATCAGTATCTGCATGAGTGATCATAGCTTTCATATTCAATAGATGAGAAGAATACGTACTTAGCGCATTTTCTATACTTTGCTCATCGCCGATATCAATCATTATTGTCTTAAATATTCCTATTTTAGAATTTTCTGCAATAGGAACAGATATACCACATTGTAGCATATATTGTAAAAGTCCTACTGTTTTTAAGCATACAGATTTACCTCCAGCATTAGGCCCTGATATTATAAGTATATTTTTATCGTTTGTTAGTGTAATACTAAGTGGAATTATTGATGCAGAATTTAATTTGAGCAAAGGGTTTATAGCTTCTACCCAATCTATAATTGGTTTATCGCTTAATTCTGGTTCAATAGCTTTAAATTTTTCTGCAAGTTGTGCTTTTGCAGCTATTAAATCTATACTTGCTATAAATTTTATTGCAGCTAATATTTGAGGAATATACAATCGCAAATTATCTGATAATTCTATTAAAATACGGATAATTTCACGACGTTCTTTATTTTCTAATTCTTTTATATGATTATTAATTTCTACAACTTGTGCAGGTTCAATAAATACAGTATGCCCTGTAGAACTTTCAGCATGCACTATTCCTGGTATTTTCTTTTTTAGATTTGCGACAACTGGTATTAAAATTCTTCCTTCACGCAACGTAGTCAAAGTATCTTTTTCAACTATACCCTCTTTTTGAGCATTTTTGAGAATAGAATTAATAGTTGAATTAATTTTCTTTCGCAAATTTAATAACTCTACTCTTATTTCTCTTAAAGCTTTTGAAGCGGTATCTTTTATATTACCATTAGAGTCTACTACATTATTTATAAGAGTTACTACTTTCGCTAAACTATCTATTCCTTTTGTTAAGTCACACAATTCAGGATAATTGTAAATTATTTCTCCATTAGATTGTTCTTCACCTTTTCTTAAATAGTTTACTACAGAATTAGTAGTTTCAATTGTTCGCTTTAAATCATATAGTTCTTCTGTCTCTATATATGTACCCCTCAACTTTATTCTACTTACACTTTCTCTTATGTCAAAAACATCACTAAGGGTAAAATTATCGTCAGAAACATTTATTTTTCTTAGTTCTGTAATTTGTTTTAACCATTTATCTATTTTTTTATGAGAAGTAGAAAAGTATAAAGCATTTACTTTCTCTTTTCCTAATGTAGAAACACAATAGCCTTTAAGCAGGTTACGTACCTGATTAAAACCTATTTTTTGCTCAAAGTTCTCTGGATATATCATTATTGTTTAAGCGCTTTTCTATATTGATTATAATTATAGTTTCACGCTCTTTTTCTTTGGCTTACTCTCATTTCCAGCTCTGTCGATAGCAGTTACAACATATTTATATTTAATGTTTGTAGCTTGATAATTTAGATGAATCGCATTATTATATGTTATTGACTCTATCTTAGATGGATCTTCTATATCTATTATTTCTCCTTTTCTAAATTTATAAACAACATATTTTACAGCTTCATCGCTCCATTTTTTTGCTTTTGGTGCTTTCCAAGTAAGAAAACATCCATTATGAGTCCACTTAATTTTTAATCGTCTCGGTTTTTTTGGTGCTTTATCATCAATAAATGGCATTAACGGTTGAAGTGCTGGAGTTCTCCAATAATTATTTTTTAGAATATTAGCATAATTACCCGGATTATTAACCACCGAAGCAGCATACCATAGAACTGTTCCTTGAACGTTTTCAGCTTTTTGGTGCAAATAATGTTTTGCAGGTAATTGGTTATATTTAGGGTTTTTCAAATCTGGAGCTTTAGCCGTACGTAAAACATCCTCCCCTATATATAGGGGTCTATTCCCTGCATATCTATTCCACCAATTTATTAGTTCTTTATAATCAGCTACTTTATTTCCTATCTCCCAATATAGTTGTGGTACACAATAGTCTACCCACCCATTGTTTATCCATTTGAGAACATCTGCATATAAGTCATCATAGTTTTGTAATCCAAAAGTTTTACTACCTATGTTTGGAGCATTTTTTTGATTTCTATATATTCCAAATGGAGAAACTCCAAATTTAACCCACGGTTTTACCCTATGAACAGTTTCATATAACTTTTTTATAAACCTATCAACATTATCTCTTCTCCAATCCTGAATTAATCCAAATCCACCTCCATAATTACTAAATTCTTTTATATCAGGTATCCGCTTCCCTGCTACAGGATAGGGATAGAAATAATCATCTATATGAAAACCATCTACATCATATCTTGATATAATATCTTCTGCTATTTTACAAATATAATCAGCGTTTTCTGGTAAGCCTGGATTAAGTATATACTGTCCATCATATTCAAATATTCGTTCTGGCTTTTGTATAGCTATATGAGAAATTGCTAATTGTTTAGTTGTTTTTGTTTTAGCTCTATATGGGTTAATCCATGCATGTAATTCCATTCCTCGTTTATGGCACTGCTCTATCATCCATTGCAAAGGATCCCAATAAGGATTAGGCGGTGTTCCTTGTTTCCCTGTCAAAAAACGACTCCAAGGTTCATATTTACTTTGATAAAGTGCATCACATTCTGCTCTAACTTGGAATATTATAGCATTTACACCTATCTGCTGTAATTTATCAAGCTGAGTTATCAACATTTTTTGTATTTTCTGTATTGGTAGTCCTTGGAATTGTCCATTTACACATTGTATCCAAGCACCTCGGAACTCTCGTTTTTTTGTTGTATAAGCATTTAATACTAATATATTTGTTAATAGTAAAAATATTACTAAATATATTTTTTTATACGTACTATCAAGATATTTTATCATTTCTATTATTATCTTATTGATATTTTCCTAACAACATTTCCAACCTTTATTATATAACATCCCTTTGGTAAATTAAGCGTATATCGTTTATCTTGTCCATCTATCTTTATAGACATTATTTTAACTCCTGTTACATTATATATATATAAAGTTTGATTACTTGCACCTTCCACTCTCAAAGTATTTCCATATATAGATATAATAATTTCTGTATTATTCTGCTCTATTAGTACCAAAGAAGGCTTTGTTTGAGAACCTGCATGCATTGATAATGTAAAAGTAATAAATAGAATATATAATATTATCGATAACTGCTTCATTTGTATTTCGTTTTATAGTTTATAATATAAATAGTAAAATACTATATATATCGAAAATTTTTAATACCTGTTTTACTCATCGTATCATATAAGTTATACAAAATTAATAATTTACTTTGTCTTTGTCAATTTTTATTGTGTACAAAATATTTTTTTTAAGTTTATTTAAAAAATATTTTGTACACAAGGTAATACATTTAGCTATCTAAAAATGTTCTTATCTTATTTATAGGTATACCAAAATTAAAATTATCACTTATAACAAGTTTTGCAAAATTAACAGCAACTAAATTTCCATACTCATCTATAACTGGACCTCCACTTGATCCCTGAACTGTAGGAATATTATAAAGTAGGCGTTCGCCATCAGGTAGCTGTGTTATCTTTCCTCCTGTCATCTGCACTTTAATACCTTGCTTTGTATTTGCGACTATCATACCTGCATTATATCCTAACATATATAATTGCTGTCCTATCTTTAAATTCCCTGTTTTATCAGATTTAAAAAGAGAAATAATTTTATTAGTTAATGGCTCATCTCTCTTAGAATATACATTAAAAATGTAACTTGATGATGGTGTACATTTTGTCCGTAATTGTAACAAAGCAAGATCTATATTATCTATATTAGATACTTTTTTTATATCACATCTATTGGTGTTATAGACATCATTATCTGAAGATAATATAGAATTATCATATACAACCCCTATTTTTGAAATAGTTTCTATCTTTATATCTGAGAGACTTAATTGATATAATTTATCTCGCTCCTCTTTTATATAGTTTATCTTGCCTATTAGCTGTTTTTCTAACCTATTAGCTTCATTCAAATGCTGCGCTTCTTGATAATCATCATAATCATGATAGTCTTCACCATTTTCATCTTCATAAATATCTGGTTCGTTTCCATTTTCATCTTCATAATCTTCATAATCAGATTCATATTCATCATAACTATTCTGGGAGTTAACTCCTTTGCGTTGTATCGCTTCTATCTTTGCATATAAACTATTCATCTGAAGTTGATAAAGTCTATCTATATAGGTATATATTTGATTTAATGACCTTATTACTAAGTCTTTATCAAGCGAAGGTTCAGCTACATGTCTATTGGTCATTATTGTACCATCTGAATCAATAAAGAAGCCAGTTCCTGACAATGAATTTGCATTAGCTTCTGCTTGCTTTTTATCATCTGTCAAGTTTTGAATAGTACCATTATCATCTATCCCTGAAAAATATATTTTATTACCATTAGATAATCTTAGTGAATAATAGTAATTATTCATAATTAATACTACTCCTGAACGGGTGTCATTAAATAATTCTTCTACATCTTTTTTCTTATTACACGATATTACAATTGTTATTAATAAGAACGTAAATAGTATTTTTAGTATTTTTTTCATTTAAATGATCTTTAGTTGAATTTATCTATATGATATTTATAGTTTTCTTTGACTATTTTATTGCTGATATAAGTTTAAATTTAACACAAAAGCTATTAAAATAGTCAAATAGCTAAGTAAAACTATATAGCTAATAACAGCTATCAGCATTAAATATAAGGTATTTTATTTGCAAAGATAATATTTCCTTAACAAATTAAGAATATTTTTTTTTACTTTTGCAAAAAGTAGCAGTAGATTTTTTTACTCTACCAATAAAGTTATTGATAAAGTCTATGTAGGCATTCATTTAAACATCTAACTATATTAAATTTCGTAATCTTATGTTAATTTGTTCTGCAAATGATCTTCGCACTATATTATAGTAATATATAGTAATTTATAACTTTATATGTAATATAATAAATCAAAATAAGAAAATGAGTAATAGTAATACACAACAAATTCTCATTATAGAAGATGAAAAACGTGTAGCAGACTTATTAAAAATAGGTTTAGAAGAACATGGCTACAATGTAATGGTCGCTTATGATGGAAGTATGGGATTAAGACTTTTTAATTCTAAAAAATTTAACCTAATAATATCAGATATCATATTACCTAAACTTGATGGATTTGAATTATGTAAAGCTATACGATGCAAAGATAAAAACATACCTATACTTATACTTACTGCATTAGGTACAACAGATGATAAATTAGAGGGATTTGATGTAGGTGCAGATGACTATATTGTTAAACCTTTCGATTTGAGAGAACTTATGGCACGTGTGAAAGCTCTATTAAAACGTCACAATAACCAAATAAATGAAGATGAACAAAAAATAAAAAATATTATATATGCTGACTTACAAATTGACCCTAACTTACACGAATGTAAACGAGGTGAAACAAATATTAAACTTACTCCAAAAGAATATAATCTATTAGAATACATGGTTTTACATGCAGAACGTATTATCTCTCGTTCAGAAATAGCAAAAAATGTTTGGAATACACATTTCGATACAGGCACTAACTTTATAGATGTTTATATTAACTATCTACGAAAAAAAATAGATAGACCTTTTTCTATAAAACTTATTCATACAAAGCCCGGTATTGGATTTGTCCTAACAAAAAATAAAATTATATGAAAATACGAACTGCACTTACAATAAAATATACTGCTATCACTGCTACAGTTTTTTTATTTTGCTTATCAATGATCTATTTCTTTAGTGAAAAAACACGAAGTGAAACTTTCTTTAGACGATTAAGAAGTGAAGCTGTAACTAAGGCTCATTTATTCTTGGCAGGACAAACAGATGCCCATACAATGCAATATATTTACCTAAATAATCGTAAATTCATTGACGAAGTAGAAGTCGTTGTATATGACCCTCAGTTTAATATACTATATCATGATGCTATACAGAGCGATATCATAAAAGAAACGCCAGAAATGATTCGTGATATATTACGAAAAAAACAAATATCATTCTATATAAAAAAGTATCAATGTATTGGAATGGTATATAAATTCAAGAACAAAAAGTACATTGTAACAGCTGCAGCATATGATGGTTATGGATATACTAACATTAGAGAACTGCGCAAAAATCTATTTATTTTGTTCCTAGTAGGACTAAGTTTACTTTTTATAATAAGTTATCTTCTTGCACGCTTATCTCTTAAACCTATACGTCAAATTGTTGAAGAAGCTGAAAGTATTACTGCAACATGTATCAATCGGCGAATATTTGTCAAATGCCCACACGATGAATTGGGAGAACTATCTATTGCATTTAATGCATTGTTAGAAAGATTAGAAAAATCATTCAATGCACAAAAAATGTTTGTTAGCAATGTTGCCCACGAACTACGTAATCCATTATCAGTCATAACAACAGAACTGGACTTAGCCTTGCAGCGTCATAGAAATGAACAACAATATAGAGAAGCTATACAAAATGCTTTACATGAAGCAAAACGTATGAGTAGATTAGCTGATGGATTACTCAATTTGGCTAAAGCTGACTTCCAACGTGAACAAATAAGTATAAAAGAAGTTAGATTAGACGAGCTACTTCTTGATGTCAGAAATCTAATATTACGTAGTCATAAAGATTATAACATTGAATTAATATTCGATGAAGACGATAGTGATGATGAACGTTACATCACTGTTAAAGCTAATCCTTATTTACTTGGGATTGCCTTTTCCAATTTAATAGAAAACAATTGTAAATATTCCGACAATAAACTGTCAACTATACAAATATCCTTTTGGAAAGAATGGTCTATTATTCGTCTATCCGATAATGGTAAAGGTATGACAGATATTGATAAGAAAAATCTTTTTAACCTATTTTATCGCGGAGAGGACGAAAAAATTGTAGAAGGACATGGAATAGGAATGGCTCTTACTCAAAAAATAATATTGTTACATGGGGGTAAAATTGCAGTACATTCGCAGCGTGGAGAAGGTACTACATTTATTGTAAAACTCTTACACATATAACATAATAAATATTACACATATAGCTCTAATTATATTTTAATTTTTTTCTAATAGTTTTCTAATACTCTGCTTATAAAAGACGCTGTAATTTTGCTGTAAAAAAATAAACAGAGTAGTAACCATAGTAAATTAAAAAAAAATGTGGAATAGAGCTAAAAGTAAAACCGTTTATTTTGATACCGCAAAAGTATTTCAGGTTGCTATACAGCCTGTAAAAGTAGTATACCATTATCTAAATACAACTTCTCATGGCTTAAAGCAAGAAGAAGTTGATAAGCGACAGGATATCTATGGTAAAAATGAAATAATACACGAACAAAAGACGAAACCTTTAATTACTTTTGTTAAAGCATTCATTAATCCTTTCATAGGAGTACTCACTGTACTCATTGCTATCTCGTTTGTATTAGATGTACTTTTAGCACCTGTTGGTAAACAAGATTGGACATCTATAATTATTGTTTCAACAATGATTATTTTGAGTGCCATTTTGCGTTTTTGGCAGGAATGGAAAGCTAATCAATCTAGTGAAGCATTACAAAAAATGGTTACAAATACTTGCTATGTAAATCGAGTTAATGATATAGGTGAAATCGATATAGAAGAATTAGTACCAGGAGATATAGTAATGTTAGCAGCAGGAGATATGATTCCTGCTGATATACGTATAGTAGAAGCAAAAGATCTATTTGTAAGCCAATCTACTTTGACTGGTGAATCCGATGCAATAGAAAAATTCAATTCTATAAAAGATACACAAAAATATTCTGGAAATGAAATAGAATTAGAAAATATTTGTTATATGGGTTCCAACGTTTTAAGTGGTTCTGCTAAAGGTATTGTATTTGCCACAGGTAACAATACATATATAGGGTCTATTGCTAAAAATATTGTAAAGCACCGTGCAACAACAGCCTTCGACAAAGGTATAACTAAGGTCAGTATGTTACTAATACGCTTTATGCTATTCATGATACCTTTTGTGTTTTTAGTTAATGGTATAACAAAAGGAGATTGGCTACAAGCATTTATATTTGCTATTTCTGTAGCAGTAGGTCTAACACCTGAAATGTTACCAATGATAGTTAGTGCAAACCTATCTAAGGGTGCTCTAAAAATGTCACATAAAAAAACCATTGTAAAAGATCTTAATGCTATTCAGAACTTTGGAGCAATGAATATTCTATGCACTGATAAAACAGGAACTCTCACACAAGATCACATTATACTTGAACGACATATAAATGCCGATGGAACAGAAGATACTAATAATAGAATCCTAAGACATGCCTATTTCAATAGTTTTTTTCAAACTGGACTTAAAAACCTTATGGATTGTGCTATTCTTTCTCACATTAAAGAGCTACACCTTGAATCACTAAGTGATAATTATAAAAAAGTAGATGAAATACCTTTCGATTTTACACGCAGAAGAATGTCTGTAGTTATTGAAGATATTAAAGGAAAGCGTCAAATAATTACTAAAGGTGCTGTGGAAGAAATGCTATCAATATGCAGTTTTGCAGAAACAAATGGCGAAGTAAAGCCTCTTAGTAAAAGTTTAAAGAAGCAGGCAATAAACCTTGTTGAAGATATGAACAATAAAGGAATGAGAGTATTAGCTTTAGCACGCAAAACTTTCTTTGATAAAGAAAACAATTTCGAGGTAGAAGATGAAAACGACATGGTTCTAATAGGCTATTTAGCGTTCCTTGATCCACCTAAAGAATCAGCAGAAGAAGCTATACATCAACTCCATTCATATGGTGTGGATGTAAAAGTATTATCTGGAGATAATGATGCTGTTGTAAAAACTATATCACGACAAGTGGGTATTGATACTTCGTTAATTTTTACAGGTAACGAATTAAGAGCTATGGGAGATTATGAAAAAAACATGGCAATAAAAAATGGAAATATTTTTGCAAAGCTTACACCAATGCAAAAAGTAGAAATCATACAAATTCTACAAAAACAAAACAACACCGTTGGTTTTCTTGGAGATGGTATAAATGATGCAGCTGCATTACGTGAATCTGACATAGGTATATCTGTCGACTCTGCTGTAGATATAGCAAAAGAAAGTGCTGATATAATCTTATTAGAGAAAGATCTTATGGTTTTAAAAGATGGAGTTATAGAAGGACGAAAAACTTTTGGAAATATAATAAAATATGTCAAGATGACAGCAAGTTCTAATTTTGGGAATATGTTCAGTGTTATGGTTGCAAGTGCTTTCCTACCATTCCTACCCATGCTACCTATACATTTACTTATACAAAATTTATTATACGACATATCTCAGACAAGTATTCCTTTCGATAGTATGGACAGAGAATATTTAGAGAATCCACGTATATGGGACTCTTCTGATCTCAGCAGATTCATGATATTTATTGGTCCTATAAGCTCCCTATTCGATATAGCAACTTATGCTATTATGTGGTGGGTTTTTAAATGCAATAATGAGAGCATGGCTGCTCTATTCCAATCTGGATGGTTTGTAGAGGGACTGCTTTCACAAACATTAATTGTACATATGATACGTACAAGGAAAATACCTTTCATACAAAGTACAGCATCATGGCCAGTCCTATTTATGACTTTCGCTATTATTATACTCGGTATATGTATGCCATTTACAACATTAGGAGAGTCTATAGGCTTCAGAGCTCTACCATATAGATATTTTCCATGGTTAATAGCCATTTTATTATGTTATTGTATATTAACACAAAGTGTTAAAGTGTTATATATACGCAAATTTA
The DNA here is from genome assembly GCA_946998295.1 of uncultured Prevotella sp. Classification (GTDB taxonomy): domain Bacteria; phylum Bacteroidota; class Bacteroidia; order Bacteroidales; family Bacteroidaceae; genus Prevotella. The sequence continues at coordinate 23,430 of CAMPYS010000005.1, read as the reverse complement.
AAAGATGGTTATGAAAAAATATAAAATTATATTACTCATTATTGGGTATACTACTCCATATATAATATTTGCACAAAATATATCAGGTGAATACACAACTGAATTACAATACAACTTGAAAAAGAATTTTAATTGTGTAAATCTACTTAGATTATATTTAAGCATACCTACTAAAAACGGATTACTTTTTAGTTTTGCTTCAATTCATACTTTCAAAATAAATAAACATATAAGTAACGATTACCAAACATTTTCAAATGTTGAAGAAGAAAATTGTCTTGGTGCCATTTCTTTACTGGGTTGCACAAAAATAAATAAATTGTACAATTTATTTATTGGTATACGTAATGTAAACGAGGATTTCTTTACCTCAGAATCTACTTCGCTTTTTACAAATAGTTCATGTGGAATTTTCCCTACTATATCAGCAAGTTATCCTATTGCTAATTATCCACTGAGTGGACTAACGTTATTTTTTGAAGGAAATTTTGGTAAATTACATTTTAAAAACTCTGTATATAATGGGAAAGGCTATAATGGTTATACACACAATAATAATCCTTTTATTATTGCGCCTAAACAGGATGGAATTTTTAATATTACAGAAATTAACTATAACTATCGTAATTCAAGCTATTTTGGCGGAATAGCACTTCATACTTGTACACCCAATACAAATATTATATTAAATGGTACAACTCAAAAATACAAAAAATTAAGTGCTGCATGGTGGTTATATACTGAACAATATATATGCAAATACAAAAATGGAGATCTAAAACTAATGGCACAATATTCTGAAAACACTAACAAAAATGCAGGTTGTAATAGATATTCTGAAATAGGTTTGACATATAATAAAAAAGATTTTATGACTGGTATATCATTACAACATGCTAATTTTATACAAGGAAATGAGTTCTCTTCAGAAATAACATATAGACAAAAAGTTAATAATTCTATAACTATACAATCATCACTCCATTACATAAAAAATAATTATAGTACATATTTTATACCAACTATTAGAATGTCCTACAATATAAAACATTAATAGCATAATAAACAAAATTGCATATTATTCACTTTTTTCTATTTTTATCTTTAAAAATGATGCTACAATAAAAGGGAATAAACATGATATCATAACTATAATAAAAAACAATTTATAGCCTATAACATCTGACAAAGCACCTGCAAATAATCCTGGGAGCATCATAGACATTGCCATAAAGCCAGTACAAAGTGCATAATGGCTAGTTTGGTGACATCCTTGACTAAAATATAACATAAAGAGCATATATGCAGTAAATCCAAAGCCATATCCTAAATTTTCTATGAATATAGCTACACTTATAGCTATAATATTATGTGGCATAACAAAACCAAGATATACATAAGCTATATTTGGCAATGTAATTGCAAATGTCATAGGCCAAAGCCATTTATTTAGTCCATCTTTACTTGCAACTATCCCACCTAATATTCCACCTAATAATAATCCTATAACTCCTACTGTTCCATTAACTATTCCAAAAGCCTCTAAGGATAAGCCAAGACCTCCTTTATTTACTTTTCCACATAAAAACAATGGTGTAACAGGATTAAGTAATGCTTCTGGCAAACGAAATAGTAGCATAAATAGTATAGCTGTAATTATATGCTTCTTACGGAAAAAAGTTATAAACGTTAATAAAAACTCTCTAAAAAGGTTCTCAAATGATATATTTTTAATTGATAAGTCAGAAGTTGGTTTTGGCAAAATAAATTTATGATAAAGTGATAATGCTATAAATAGAGCTGACAGTGCATAAAATACCAAAGCCCAGGACATACTTATTCCAACAAATTTTTGAAATATTCCTGCCAGAGCAACTAATCCCCCCTTACCTACAATCATTGATATTCTGTAAAATGTAGAACGTATTCCTACAAAATAAGCCTGCTCATCGCGACTAAGACCTAACATATAAAAACCATCTGCACCTACATCTTGTGTAGCACTTGAAAATGCTAATAACCAAAAAAAGAATATTGTACCTTGAAGCCAATAGCCTATATTAATTGTAAAAGCTACTCCTGCAAAGGATGCTCCAAGCAACATTTGCATAATTAAAACCCACCAACGTTTAGTACGTATTAAATCTAAAAAAGGACTCCACAACGGCTTTATCACCCATGGAAGATAGAACCATGATGTATAAAAAGTAATTTCTGCATCACTCAAACCCATTTGCTGATAAAAGACTAAAGATACTGCTGCTACAACAATATTAGGTAATCCCTCTGCAAAATATAAGGTTGGTACCCAAGCCCATGGAGAAAAGTTTTTCATAACTATATATAGGAAAATTCTTTAATCTTTATCCTTTTCTATACCTTCTGTAGTAAGCAAAATATCTCTACCTTCATAATGTGCTTCAAAATAAGGCGGTATATCCCGTAAAGTAATACTATCATATTTAAAAGGAGCAATTACAGTATCTTGACAATAAGGCATTACAAGACCCATTTTTCCATCTTTTTGGGCTATTATTGGCATAGTATAAAGATCATCTACATAGACATAACAAGTTCTTACAAAATCATAAATAGGACTTAAAATAATATTTCCATTAGAATCCACTAAACCAAACTTACCATCTTTCTCTATTATTTTATGAAATTGTACATAGGTCTTTTTTATTAATAAAAGATATTCATCAAACTTCTTAGCATCATTAGCCAGTGTAAGAAAATAATTATATGTATCTGAATAATTTGCCATTGCTCTAATAAGAACTATCTTAAAATCCAAACCATCTAATACCTTTCTATTTAAATCAATATAACGTGCTATAGCTTTTTCTTTATCTATAAGTTCAAAGTCCTTAAGTGTATCTTCAAATTTTAACATATACTCTTTAGAGCCTCTCATCGCTTTTATATAACGATGTATTTGACGCTCCATTTCTTTACAAACAAAATGTCTTATTTGCCATTTTTCTATAGGATCAGCATATGCATTAATTATATTTTTATCATCATTCATATTTATTTTGGTATATAATGGTATATATATTATAGCTATTTAATTCAATTTTATCGTATTTTCTTTTAAAAAAGATGTATTTGCAAATATAACAAAAAAAGGTAAAAACACAAATCTTTTTTATACTTTTGTAAGTCACAATTAATATGGTATTTAAAAGAAAGTATGACTAATAACAATATAAAAGAAAATAAATTCATAGAAATAAGAGGGGCTAAAGTAAATAATTTAGATAATATAGATATAAATATACCACAGGGTAAATTTATTGTAATAGCTGGAGTATCTGGTTCTGGTAAATCTTCACTTGCTTTTGATACAATATATGCAGAGGGACAACGTAGATATGTTGAAAGTTTGTCTGCATATACACGACAATTCTTAGGAAGAATGTCAAAACCTGAAGTAGATTCTATTAAAGGGTTACCACCAGCAATTGCCATAGAACAAAAGGTTATATCGCGGAATCCTCGATCTACTGTTGGCACATCAACTGAAATTTATGAATACCTTCGACTATTATATTCGCGCATAGGTCATACTTTTAGTCCAAAAACTGGTGTAGAGGTAAAACACCACACCATCGATGATGTAATAAAAGAAATAACTAAACATAATAAAAATTCAAAGTTTTGTATTCTTGCCCCAATACATCGTAACAATAATCGTAATATAATAGAACAACTTGAAATATATATTCAACAAGGATATACTCGTATTTATACAACTTTGGAGAAAATAGAACGCATTGAAGATTGGATAGAAAACAATAAAAATAATATTAATACTAATTGTACTGAAATATCTCTTGTTATTGATCGTATGAGCGTAAAAAACTTAGATGATAATATATCAAGAATTACCGACTCTTTGGAAACAGCATTTTATGAAGGAAATGGAGAACTACAACTTATATTCATAGACTCTGGAGAAACTTATACCTTCTCTACCCGATTTGAAGCTGATGGAATAGTATTCGAAGAACCTAACGAAAATATGTTTTCATTTAACTCGCCAATAGGTGCTTGCCCTATATGTGAAGGATTTGGAAAAGTGATGGGAATAGACGAAAGATTAGTTATACCAAATTCTGCGTTATCGGTGTATGAAGGATGCGTTCAATGCTGGCATGGAGAAAAGATGAAACAATGGAAAGAAGAATTTTGCAAAAGAGCTTCAAAAGATAATTTTCCAATCTTCAAACCTTACAACAAACTATCAAAAGAAGAAAAAAAATGGCTATGGAATGGATTACCTTCTGATACAAAACTTCCTGATAAAGAAAAAATTTCTATTAATGCATTCTTCAAGATGCTTAAAGAAAATTTATATAAAATACAATGTCGAGTTATGTTAAGTAGGTATCAGGGTAAAACAATTTGCCCAAAATGTAACGGACGAAGATTAAAGGAAGAAGCTACTTGGGTTAAAATTTGTGGCAAATCTATAACAGAACTTATAGAACTACCTATATATAAGCTAAAAAAATGGTTCGATAATATAACATTAACTACACAAGAAAAAATAATAGCTAAACGCTTACTAATAGAAATAAATAACAGATTAGGCTTTTTAAATGAAGTTGGATTAGGATACTTAACATTAAATAGACTTTCTAACTCGCTTAGCGGCGGTGAAAGTCAACGTATAAATCTTACTACATCATTAAGTTCTTCACTTGTCGGCTCACTGTATATTCTTGATGAACCAAGTATAGGGCTCCATAGTAGAGATACTAACAAACTTATCACTGTATTAAAAAAACTTAGGGATATTGGTAATACTGTAATTGTTGTAGAACATGATAATGAAATAATAAAACAAGCTGACTATCTTATTGATGTAGGACCTGATGCTGGAAGATTAGGAGGAAAAATTGTTTACGAAGGAATAGTTCCTAAAATTAATGATAATAATAGAATTTTATTATCTAACAAATTTCCAAAATCACACACTATTCAATACCTAACTGAAATGGATACAATAGATGTTCCTAATAGTAGAAGACAATGGAACATGGCTATAAATCTATGTGGTTGCAGAATGAACAACCTAAAAAATATAGATGTAACTATACCACTAAACACATTAACTGTTATTACTGGTGTAAGTGGAAGTGGAAAATCGTCACTAATAAAGGGTACTCTATACCCTATTTTAAAAAGAAAATTAAATGAAGTAGCAGATATTCCAGGAGAATATAATAGTATATCGGGAGATTTTAAATATATAAAACATGTTGAATTTATTGATCAAAATCCAATAGGTAAAAGTTCTCGCTCTAATCCTGCTACATATATTAAGGCATATGATGAAATACGAAAACTTTTTGCAAATCAACCTTTGGCAAAACAACTTGGTTTTACAGCACAACATTTTTCATTCAATGCAGAAGGTGGACGATGCGAAGAGTGTAAAGGTGCAGGTTTTATAACTATAGAAATGCAATTCATGGCAGATTTATACTTAAAGTGTGAACATTGTAATGGAAAACGATTTAAAAAAGAAATTTTAGACGTAACATACAATAATAAAAATATAAATGATATATTGAATTTAACTGTAAATGAAGCTATTGACTTTTTTAATAAAAATAACAATTCTAATATCGTTAAAAAACTTTTACCACTAAAAGATGTTGGACTTGGATATATCAAATTAGGACAAAGCTCATCAACATTATCAGGTGGAGAAAATCAGCGCGTTAAATTAGCCTATTTCATAGGAAAAGAAAAACAAGAACCTACTTTATTTATGTTCGATGAACCCACTACTGGACTTCACTTTCATGATATAAAACGCTTACTTAAATCGTTTAATAAACTTATAGATAAAGGGCATTCTATTATTGTTATAGAACATAACTTAGAGATTATAAAATGTGCGGATTATATAATAGATATGGGACCTGATGGTGGCGATAACGGAGGGAAAATAATAGCAACAGGAACACCCGAAGAGGTCGTTAAAAATTCAAATAGTATAACAGGTAAATTTTTATATAACAAAATAATTAAATAGATAAAATTTTATCTTTATATAAAAATAAATTTACTTGTAAGTATATTTTTATATATTTACATAATTATAATTAAATACTAAAATATCTTTATGTTATAACATTTTTATTTCTTTCTATTAATAAATTATTATGTTTTTACATTATTAATTTATTACATTTTTATATCGTAATGGATGATTACATTTCTAATAAGTATTAGATTTAATTTAAAAGCTCCTCCCCTACCGCAACAAACTTAAACCTATATTCATTATTTTAGACAAATGTGTTATCTCTATGTTATTTTAATCCTAAATAAATTGGAAATTTCAATATCCCAAAGTATTAGATATTGCCTGTAACTATAAAATTTAACAACACACTTTTATTAATATGTTTATTTAATCGCAAATAGGAAGTATATATATTATAAATAATATATATACAAAATACATTATTGTAAATATATAGATATTTTTTTATATAAATACTTATATACTTATTAGTGCGACAAAATAATGAAATTTCCTCATTTGTCGCAATGCTAAAATTAAATACGTAAAAATTCTTCCCTTTTTGTCGACTAATAAGTATAACTTATTAGTAAATAAGTTGTTATAGTATCTAATAAAAGTGAATAATTATATATATATTTTAGTTTAAAGAAAAATTTTAGGAGAAAAATACTGTGTTCTGCAATATGTTTAGAAAAAAATATCTAATTCGATTATTAAGCTATATAGAAATTCCCTATTTGTCAGAGAACAAGAAAACAAACTACATATATGTCGCTATAAATTACATAAATGTCTCACAAAACTTCCATATTTGTCAGCTTAAAATTCCTTATTTGTCGCAGGGATAAGTTGTAAAAAACATATTATCAATAAATTATATGTTTTTAAATAATTATATATAATGAATTATAAAGATTCTCTAAAGAAAAATATTTTAATGTTTTATTTAGAGAATATATAAATATATAGTGATTTATATATTTATATATTTAGGCTTTTATATCTAAATATATAAATTTCTATTATTACTTACATAAAAATATTAAAATATTTTGCAAATATGATATTAAGTTATATCTTTGTCCATAATACACATAATCAAATAGGAAAAGAATAAATAAATATAAATATATATATATGTAAAAAGCTATAAATATTAAAATACTTTTACTTATATCTATTATTATATAGTTATAAAAAAGTAAAAATATTTATGAATGTGTTTATACAAAAAGCGAGCTAATTTCTATAGTAATGAACTTTTTGTTTAAACTTGCACAATTATATATTGATTTTGATAATGGAGACACCGCTGTTAAATAAATATATAAACATATATTTATCTTTATATAAAAGACAGTATAAATATAGATATAAAAAGATATATATAATGAAAAATTTAAAAATAATATTTGCAAATCAAAAGGGAGGTGTAGGTAAAAGTACCTTATGCATTCTTTTTGCTAATTATTTATCTTGGAAGCGTAAGTCAGTTTGTATTATTGATACAGACCTTCAGAAATCTATTTTAACGCAACGTCAGAAAGATGAAAAGATATATGATGGTGATGCACCATATAATATTCAAGGATTTGATGTAAATAAACCTGAACTTATGCAAGAGCTTATGGAGGCAGCTTCTGAAGTTGAGGGATATGTTTTATTTGATTCACCAGGTAATGTTAGTGAAGATGGTTTAGTTCCAATGTTTGTTAACGCTGATTATATAGTTTGTCCTTATGAATATGAGGATAAAACTTTAGAATCTACAGGAGTTTTTGTTCAAGTAATTAATGCACTAAAGGCACAAAACCCATCTATGCATGCGAGAATGTTTTTTGTACCTAATCGTATAGATTCACGAATAGGTACAATAGACGAGCAAAAAATTTGGAATATAACTAACGAAACATTTCAACAGCTTGGTAAAGTAACACCAATTATTAATAGCAGAGCTACATTAAAACGTATTAATACGTATGAAATTTTAGCTACCCAGAAAGATGCTGTAAAAGGCGCATTTGAATTTATGATTAAACGTATGAAATAGGGTAGGGGAGATTATTTTACAAATTAACTTTAATATGAATAACTAACTATGGCAAAGAAGAAAACGAGTGTAATTTTACCTATGGGTATAAAAAATTTGGTTCATAAAGCGCAAGGATTAGAAAGAGAGTCTGATGTTTTAAATGAAGTTAATCCTGAGAAAGAACGAGTTCCAAAGTCAAATGAAAATAATGAAGGCGTTAAAAGTAGTAGTACTATTTCTGAAACGCCTGTTGCTAGATTAGCTCCAGAACAGTTAAATGATGATAAAGTAAATGAAGCTTTACCTAAAGATCGTTCGGCTCCAGCTGCTAAAAAACTTCCTAAGGCTGAGGGTAAAGAGCTTGCACGTGAGTACACTATGGAAAAAATAGATGTGAAAGAAAGCTGGCAATTATTTTTAGATCTATCTAAAGAATATAAACTTAGAGATTCAAAATTAGCTACAGTGTACATAGATGCTGACTTGAAAAGTGTTTTAGATAGACTAAAATCGGCAAACTCCATTAAAATGCCATCAACAGCATTATTAAGTTCTATAGTTGCTCGATTTATATTTGATCATGAGCAGGAAATTAAAGATGCTATATATGGAGATAGTTTACTTTAAAAATTATTTCATTTAAAACTATTAATGTCAGTAACTTCTTGAATGTAAGTGAAGAGAACCTATTGGTTAAATAATATATTAAAATATTCTATAGGATTATATATAATTGAGACTAATATAAAATATAAAAATCTATATGTTTAGTGTTTTTGTTATAGGTATTTATATTTGAAAGTGAAAATTTTATTTAAATAAAATTTTCACTTTTTTGTCGTAGATAGACTTTAACTGTAATTTATTTCTAACTATATATTAGATAGTTATATTTTATATTAGTCTCAATTATATATGTTCCCTATATGTCGCTATATAGATTTTATACGGATTGTTTTACTGTTTAGTAAGGCTGAAAATAGTACATACTACAGCAATAACTATTAATATATTTTTATAGTAAAAAATATATACAAAAATGATTTTAAAAATCTTACTATTTAACTGATATATATAACAGTACGTATTATATATTTAAGGGTAATTTGAACTAAAAAATATATCTACATAACTATTTAATATATAACTAATTATATGATATATAATAAACTCTAAGATTGTTTTACTTAAACTTCAGCTGCGTTCCTTATAGAACCTGTTTAGTAGTTTTACTTAAACTTCTTTGGTTATTTTACTTAAAGTATATTTGCCATTTAAGTTAAACTATTTTTATACCTCTTTTTGTAGGTAAATTTTATTTACAATTATTATTTAATAATGTTCAAGATAATACTTTTTTATATGTTTTTTGCAAGTTGCGGGCGAGTAGTCAAGAAATTAATATGCTGTGAAAAATAAACCAAGATGGTTCATAATTTGAAAGTTCGCTACAAGTAATAGTATCATTTTTACTTGCTTTTTAAGCAAATTACCAAGTTGTCACTTAGTATAGGCTTTATAATATAAATGATAGTTTCTTTTATTTAATTGTTAATTTTAATGTTTTGTTTCTCATAAACTTTCTTGATTTTAAAATGTTGTTTCTTGATAGTTTTTATTGCTACTTACTTGAACAATCAGTATGTCATAGTTTTATTATTTTTATAGACCTACAAATGCCCGCAAAAGATTCAAGAATATTGTATCTTTCAGATAATAAATAAAATAAGAATGAATAAAGGATAAAAGGGTTACGAGTTGGAAACGAGCGAGTTTCTTACCCTTTCTTTATTCTGCAATGCTTCAATGAACACCTGATTTGATATTGTAAAGGTAGTTATTTCTACCCGAAAAATGGGATGAAACGAGGAAAATTGCAGAAATGTTGCCCAAAAATTTGTTTTTCTCATTTTTTCTTAGTACTATTGCAGTCGAAGATATTATTACTACCGTAATAATTTATGACTATGGTTGATAAAGAAGAAAGAAAAAACAATATACTGCTTGGGGCTTTTAAGCTGTTTTTAAGTAAGGAGTATGGCGATGTTGTAACCGCAGATTTAGAAGAAGCAACAGGGGTTACAAGAGGGGCTATTTATTATAAAGTAAAGAATAAAGGGGGCTTATATAAGGCTGTCATTGATAGATTTATCTTTGATCCGATGTCCACCTCTGCGAATCGGGATATATCAGTTTCCAAGGAAACCCCGTTTTGGGATTTCTTAGTTAGTGAGTTAGAACTAGTCGGAGATAGAATGAACACGATTAAGAGATTAAATATAGACGCAACTTCTACACAATATTTTAGTCTATTAACTTCAGCCAGCTTTCACTATGACGGGTTTAAAGACAAGTGTAAGGAGTTGGAGATAAATATTTCGAAGCATTGGTTAAACTATTACGAAAAAGGTATTTGTGCAGGTGAGTTAAGGAAACATACTGCCCCTCAGTTAGTGGTTTCAATGTTTCGTTCCCTCTATTATGGAGATGCATTCTGTTTATCCATCATTGGAGGAGAATTGGATATGGAAGAACTAAAAAATAAGTATTCATTATTATACAATACCATACGTTTATGAGAAGTGTTTATATTAACGTTGATGATATCCTCTCCCTATCACTAAGACAATCCTACATTCTTCTATAGTAGATATGCTTGAGGAATTAGAGCCGAATTTGTTTGAAGATAATCTTGATAGATGTGTAGATTTTGGTCATATATTTAGCCCAATAATAGAAATGCAAGATTGTGAAAATATTTTGCATGGAGAAGATGTAGCACTTGATTGCTTTCTTTCGTCATGTATAGCATTTAGTCGTAATATTATCTCAGAATGTGAATTAAAAAGAATATCTTCTCTGTATTTTCACTTGAATTTTCCACAAATACTCACTTGTAATAAAGACTTTCTTTGGGAAAGCGTACTTGAACGTAAGAAACATCGTGGTGGGTTACAAATAATTCCTTTTCCTACAGAAATTGGAAGATATGCTTTTATAAACGATTTAACCAAATGTGATATTGAAAATGGAATAGAAATAATGTGCAAATTATTAACGAAGAAAAAGTAATGAAAAAAGACATTTCGAATGAAAACCTTCTCGTACAGTATGGTAAAGACGCTGAAGCACGAGTAAATAATGCTATTAAGCATTTAAGGGTGGGAAAAGGAATATTGCTTGTAGACAGTCCCGAAAGAGAAAATGAGGGGGATTACATCTTCCCCGCACAAACAATGACAGTTTCTAATATGGCACAAACCATTAGGGAATGCAGTGGTATTGTATGTTTGTGTATAAGACAGAATCAGGCCGATCGCCTAGGGCTGAAATTAATGACTAATCACAACACGAGTGCTTATGGCACAAACTTTACGCAATCTATAGAAGCCGCTGTCGGAGTCACGACGGGTGTTTCTGCTCATGATCGTATCCAAACAATAAAGATTGCAATAGAAGAATCTTCTACTGCATCGGATATACATATTCCTGGACATGTTTTTCCTTTAATCTCTAAGGAAAACGGAGTTCTTGAGAGGGCTGGTCACACAGAAGGAAGTGTAGATTTAGTATCTCTTGCAGGATTTAATCCTTGTGCTGTATTATGTGAATTAACCAACGTTGATGGGACTATGGCGAGACTTACTGGGATTGTAGATTTTGCCAATGCCAATGAAACTGTTGTAATTTCCATTGACGACATTATTTCGTACAGAAAACAGAAAGGACTTCTCTCTCCAATAATTCAAGAATTGCACAGATGAAGATGTGATAATTTTTTGACATTACGTATGCTTGAATATAAAGTAATTCTATAATAAAGATATAGATAACAGAAAGACTATTCTTTTATCAGAAGGGCAAGATTAGGATAAACTTTTATGCGAGCAGTCTCTGAGTCGACAAGCGAGAGAACCCTTGCTTGACATGCTTGTAGTTGGCTTCGATAGTCTCTTTGAGATTGTCGGAGCCTCTTCATTTGTAAAGTCTGCGATTGTAGGGTTTGGTTGGTAGACTTTCATTTCAGCAGAGATCTTGGCATTGTCCACGACAATCTCTGCATGAAAAATTATCAGACAGTTCAAATTTTTAAAAGATAAAAAAGTTTGATTGGACAGTACCATTGAAAGGTTCAACAGAAAGTATAAAAGGACTATCAATATGAGAACATCCATGCCATCAGCACAAGCTGTTATATTTCTCTTGGGATCAGTGGCAATGGAAGAAACAAAAAATGCTTACAAAAAGAAAATATACCAATTTAAAAGTTGGAAGAATATAAACGAAAATGGAAATAGAAAGGATAAAAGAGAAGAATAGCTTACACACTTTTAAGGACAGTATCTTTAGCTACTATTGTTATATATTATAATAAGTATTACTAATTAGGCTTCAGTAGAAAGTTTTGTAGGTATCAAATAAAAAGCTGGCAATATCATTAGGGTATAAATGTATTGTCAGCTCTGATATTAAAATTTATATAATAAATGAGTTATTTAGTAGGCAAGAATTACTTTTTTTGTTTTCAGAAATATTAGTTTTGAATTCATATTTATATTTTTAGTTTAATTTTATGTAGCAAAGTTAATGTTAGGTTGTATCAAAAAGTGTTACATGATATTTGTTTTATTTATTTTAACAATTTTATTTATTATTTTCTTCGTATATTTTGGCTGCATCAGCATGTAGTTTGTGTATTTCTTCTGCCAGCCATTGAGGTTTTATTATCTTAAGATTATTTCCATAACTCATTAAGTGTTTGGATAATTCAGTTGTTGGACACATAAATAATTCGAAGTCAGTGTAATTATCACCTTCTTTTATTTGATGTTGCGAGGTATGAATTGGTAGGTCTTTTACATAGTATCGATCATATCCATATACTCTAATTACAATTTTTTCTACAGTTGAATTATTGTCTACAAAGACTCCAAAATATTTATCAAAATAACTTTGAGCATTAAAATTATGGTCTATTTTGAATTTTATGTTAGTAACCTTTATTTTGAATATTCGGTCGAAAGAGAAAGTTGCAAAGTAGTCAGTAGCAGGTTTATCAGGTTTAGTATCATAATGAATATGACCTAATACATACCACCTTTGTTTAAATAATTTAAGACAATATGGATCTATCAAAAAATGTTTTAATATATTAGTTCCATACCTTTGGTAATCAATAGCAATCTTTAGGTTTTGCTTCATAGCTTGAATACATAGTGGTAAATAACCGTTTTCTGCTGGTATAGGCTGAATTATTATACGATCTTGTAGCGAAAGACTTTCGCTTATTATGTTATTTACAGATAGGGTGGATAGCATCCAATTTTGTATGCTATTTTCTTGTAAAACTCTATCGTTGCCAATATAATATTTGTATCCATTTTTTCTATCACATTCAATGTATATGCCGAATATATCCTCTATGGCATCTTTGTGGCGTGAGAATGTAGTTCTCGATAGTTCTATTCCTTCACTCATATCTGTGGTTAGCCACTTTTCTTGTATTTCTGACAAAGTTATTTGTCCAGCTTTGTGAATCGTATTAACAAGCCAAATATATTCTTTAAATTTAGATGAAATAGACATTTATAAAGTATTAAAATTTAAGAAATAATGATGTTTTATATATTCATAGCTTTGTATGCCCAATCTGCTTTAGCAAATATTGGACGTCCAATACCTATGAGATCTGCTTTTTTGTTTTTAATAAGTGTTTCTGTTTGTTCTATGGTTCTTATGCCTCCAGTTAAAATTACTGGTAAATTAGAGCTTGCTTTTACTATGGATGATGCATCAGAAAAGTATCCAGGTTCATTGGTATAGCCACAACTGATACCATTAAGTCCACCTGAAATATCAATGAAGTTAAGTTGACTTTCATTCAATATTTTACTCGCAATAGTAACATCCTCAATAGTACTACCATTTTCCATATTGTAGTCTATAGCACCAAGTCGTAGCCCTATTAAATAGTCGTTACCTACAGCCTTACGTATATTGTGTATTATATCTAAAGTAAATCTTAGACGATTTTCAACACTTTGGCATCCAAATATATCTGTACGTTTGTTAGTGATAGGGGAGTAGAATTGATTTAGTAGGTATCCGTGTGCTGAATGAAGTTCTACTCCATCAAATCCAGCTTGTTTACTTCTTAAAGCCGCTATGACAAATTTATTTTTTAAGTTATCAATATTGTTAATAGTTAGTGCTTTAGGAATATGTTTTTCACGTGCAGTTGGTGCGGGATTTATTACAGCACTTGGCCCAATAATATTTTTTTCTCCAACTTCTGATGCAGGAGCAGCAGATCCAGCATGAGATATCTGTGCTATTGCTTTAGGACCATTTAATTTTATAGCTTTTGCTATTTGTGATAAACCCTCTATATACTTATCATCAGAAATACCTAATTGACCTCTTACAGCTTTGCCCTCTTGGGATACATATAAATGCTCTGTAATTATTATTCCTATGGCACTACCTTTAGCACGCTCCTTATAATAATGAATAATATCATCTGTTACATATCCATCAGGTGTAGCTTTACGAGTTTCCATTGGTGGCATTACTAAGCGGTTATTAATACTTATGTTACCAATTTTAATTGGTTGTTTTATTAGTAGTTTCATATAAATATATTACTTGTAAAGTATTTTTTTTGTTTTTCCATTTTTGTATTTCACTATATAAATATTACCTTCTATTGGTGCATTTACTTTTTGACCCATTATAGAATAATATTCAATAGTTGGACAGATGTTTATTTTATTAATATTATTTGAACTGTTAGTGGTACTAATACCTTTGATATTAGCCTGATTTACTATATATTTTGTAAAAGTCTTTCTAAGTTTAGGATCATTAAGTGGGGGAGCAATAAAAGCAACTACATGCATATTTTTCGGATTATTTTTATTAGTTAATTTGTATGTGTAAGTATGTTTAAAGTTATCTCCATCCCACTTTATCTCATCACCATTAATATCAGAGAGGCAGTTTCGTAATACATTATTATGTACATACTTAGGTATGGTTATACCATCATCAAATTGTGGTGATATTATACCATCTTCTGTTATATATACATATAGTTTTTGACCATTAATAATTTTAGGAGCTTGTTCTACACCTTTCCCTTCAATAGTTATGTTTATGTTTGAGTTATTCAACATATTTGTTTGTATATTCAATGTGACAAAAGAAGGTATGGTTTTATTTAACGAATCGAATAATTTGCTAAAATGTTCATTCAAAGAATTAAATCCTATTTCGTTAAAATTTATAGGCATAGAAAGTCTTCCATTTCCATCAATGGTTCGATTGAAACTCGCTGCTGGAAGACCTGTTACATTATGGTTTTCCCAGATATTATAGCACAAGGGATAAACAGACATAGGGTCATCTCCAACACCACCATGTATGGCAACAAGGGCTATATCATTTCTGTTTTTTATAAAGTGTTTTATAAATCTACTTCCTGATGGACAATATCGGCAATCTACTGATGTAAATTGTTCAATTAAAAATTTTTGTCGTTTTACAGATTGTGAATATAAAATTACTTTGTTTTGTATTATTTCAGAGTTTTTACTTATTTGTACAGAGCTTTTGCTTGCATCAATATAAATTTTTAATGTATGCTCTCCCAAGTCGATATCTTTTAAGTTAAATCTTATAGTATCCTTGGCATCATAAATAGGTGTTGTACGTGTTATATTTTGTTCGACTATACGTTTTCCATCCATCTCAATAGCTACTGTATAGTTAACTTTATCTTCTGTGCCTGAATAATAAATATTTAATGCTACATAATTTTGTTGATTAATATTCATATATCCAGTATTAGAAGCATTATAAAGTTGTATGCCAGGGGTAAGTTCACCCTTGGCATACATTTTAGTTTTATCTGCAAATAGAGATATAAATATTGCAGTAAATAAAATAAGTTTATTCATATTAAATATTTATTGGATCTTGATATATTTAAAAAGTATATCCAATAGTTAATGAAAATTGCTTTTTTACTCTTTCAATTTTTGTTGGTTTAGGATTATTATGTAATGAAAGTCCATTAACACTTATATTATCTGTAGAGAATGGAAAGAAAAGTCCATTTTCTTTACTTGTTTGGTATGCTAAATCAATATTAAAGTTATTGACTTTTACTCCAACTCCAAAAGTTAATCTATGAAGCGCATCCCAGTTTGTAAAGTCTGTTGTAGAGGTATATGTTGCACCTGGTGATGATATATGTTGATTCTTTTGTGCATTTTTATTGAATAAAGAACTAATATAATTATATCCTCCTCGTATGTATAACATATTTATTGGACGTATTTCAAATCCTATTTTTATTTTACTAACACCTCTTAGAGTTTGAGCAGTATGTCTATTCATAGCTTTATCTGCATCTGTTGTCTCATAGGTACTTCCATAATAATAATCAACCACAGTTTCTTTGTTTATGCGTGTATTGATAGCACTATAGTCTTCGTATTCATAGGTTGCTCCCAGTGCTATACGTTTACCTATTGTATGTCCAAGTGATATACCAAATCTCCATGGGGTCCATACTTTAAAATCGTAGTTATTGCTTACTTGACCAGTGTCATGAAGTCCACCTTGTTTTGTTCCGTTTTTGATATATGTGTCATTTGATGTGCGAAGATCAAACCATGTAGGTGTTTTAAAATAAAGACCTATTCTAAAAGGCGATTTTTCTATAGGGCAGGCTATAATACCAAATGAAATATCAATACCTCCACCTGTTATCATTCTATGGTCTAATACTGTTATTGTTCCAAGATTTTTTGATAGTAGTTCATTATATTCACTATAACCTGTGTAATTAACATTTTTATATGAGAATGTACTTCCCCAAAAGATTCTATTACTAATACTCCCGCTTACATTAAAATCATAACTGCCAATGTAACCACTATTTTCTCTATTAAGGACAAAAGAGTTGGCTTCATAATTATAGAATTTACCATCTTTAGCATTAGGAATTACAGCATTCCAATAAAGATAGTCAAGTTGATTAAAAGTCCAAGCAACATTTGAGCTTTTAGTATTCTCATATCCCATATATTCTCCATCTTTTGTCTTATCTATTGTAAAGCCACCATTTGATTCGGTACCTAATAAAGCTTTACCATATGATTGCTTGTTTTGTGAGCTTCCATTAAGTGCATTAGCTGCATTTAATATGTAGTTAAAACTCTTATTTTTTGAATAATTAAATGCAAAATTAAGTATAGAATTATTTCTTTTTCTTGTTGATATGATAAATCCTATTTGATCAAAACTTGGAATTGTTGTTTTTTCATTGAAAAATGTTTTTGCACCTTTAGTATTTATTACTCCGCCTGTAATTGAAAAATAATTGTGTCTGCTTAGTCCAATACCTGCAGGATTTGTATTTATAGTCGATAACTCAGCTCCGAGAGCTTCCATAGCTCCTCCCATACTTATATATCGTGCTGTACCATTAAGGTCGTTAGAAACAAGTTTTGTGTTTTCATAAGTTTCTTGTGCAATTGTTGGCAGGGAAAAAATTGTAGCTATTAATGTATATATATAATAATATTTCATGATTTTTATATTGATAGTAATTTTCTTTATACTTTATATATTCTATCTTGAACCTCCGAAAGAACCCCCATTTCTTGAACCCCCGAAGTTTCCTCCACTTCTTGAACCCCCGAAGCTTCCTCCTCCTCTTGAACCTCCGAATGCTCCTCCACTTCTTGAACCTCCGAAAGACCCTTGATTATAAGTGCGTTGATAGTCATTATATGTGTTATCATTGTAGTTTTTTCTTTGATTGTTGTTATACCTGTAGTAGGCATCATTATTTATTGTCCCTCCAAATTGGCCTTGATTATATGTTCTTCGTGAATTATTATAATTATTTCCATTATTTCTATATTGTGTATAAGTGTATGTATTTTGATATGTCCGAGGGCTATCAGACCAATGATTAGTTGTACCAGTTAGTCCACTATAGTATGCATATCTTGGGAACATATAATAATATGGATAGCAATAACCAAAGTTATATGGATAATAAAACCAAAGAGAGTAATATCTATAATACCATGGATTATAATATCCGCAATAGTCATACCAAGGATCATATAATCCATATCCATAATAATATAATGATGGATAATAATTATCATATCTATATCTCAAAGGTGTATAGTATCCATAGAAATCATCAAATTGTCCTATTCTATTACTATACAAAAAGTCATCATAATCATCATCTATTAAATAATTAGTTTGATATGATCTATTTGGATAAATTGTATCTGAAACGAAAAGTCCTTTATCGCTATCAAACTGAATAACCTTTTTCCCGTTTGAATCTTTTCCAATAAATTTTACTTGTTTTCTATAAGGATATCCACGTCTATTATATTCATTATCAGATTTATTAATACCACTATAATATACAATTTTTTCATTTTTGTCTATCTTGTTAGTATTTTTTTCCTGTGGAGAAAAATACAGGTCATCGTCTACTTGTGCCATTGATAGTAATGGGAATAAACCTATTAATATTAAAAATAATACAAGCTTTTTCATATTCATATCTCCTTTTTATATTGCTTAATAAAGTTCTTATTTTTATGCTAATATCATTTAGTTATTTGTAATAACATATTGTTGCAAATATACATATTTTATATTATTTATTGGACGTATCTTACATTTTTTATACATTTGCATATAAGAATTAACAAAGGTAATGAAATATAAACAAATTAATTTTTATTTGACTCCTGATACGTCTTTAGGGCGTGAGTTATTAATAAGTATGGTTAGTGTCTGTGGCATAGATTCTTTTCAAGAAACAAAAAGTTGTATTGAAGGATACTGTTTAGCAAGTAATTTTAATTACGATAGACTTATTGAAGTAGTTAATGATTTTATACTTTCTAACGTTAAAATCAGTTTTAAAATAGCTCAGGTAGAAGATAGGAATTGGAATGAAGAATGGGAAACGAATAGTTTTTCACCTACAATAATTGATGGTAGATGTTTGATATGCAGTTCTAATCAAAAGGATGTGTCAGCATTTATAGATAATAAACTTAAATCTTTAATAGTACGAATAGATCCAAAACAAGCTTTTGGTTCAGGTAGTCATGAAACAACAAAGATGATCATTTCTACCTTATTAAATATGGAATTATCTAATAAAAATGTATTAGATTGTGGATGTGGAACAGGTATTTTATCTATTGTTTCAAAAAAGTTAGGAGCGTTGACAGTTTGTGCTTATGATATTGATGATTGGAGTGTAAGAAACAGTTATGCTAATGCGATAGAAAATAATGTTGAAATTTCTTTAAGAGAAGGAGATAAATCAGAAATTGGTAAATTTGGAAAGAAATTTGATGTTATTTTAGCAAATATAAATCGTAATATACTACTTGCGGATATGAGCGAAATGATAAAGTATGCGAATGTTATTAGCACCATTATAATAAGTGGCTTTTATATAGACGATGTATCTATTTTAGAAAAGAAGGCTAATAGCTTTGGGCTTGTTGTTCAGAAAGTGATAAGGAATCTTCCGTGGGCATGTATGGTATTATCTCGATTTTAGGAATTAGTAGCTCTGATAATTTATAATATGAACCATTAAAAACATTTAAGTCTACGTAAGTATCAATACCTGGTAGTTTGCCAGCATCTGTATGTTGCCAAAAATTCCAGTTACCTATATTACCCACTTTTTTTATATAATAATGTGCTACCCAATATGGATAACTATCGAATCGTGAGTCATTAAAGTAGGTCTTTTTAAATTTATAATATGTATATATTATAGGTTTTACATGATATTTGTCTTCAACAATATGTAACCATGTCAATATGTTTTGTTGAAAATCTTGTAGCGATATATTTTTAGGTGCAGTTTCAACATCTAAGACAGGTGGTAAATCACCTGGTTCTAAAGGCGCCATAGCTAAAAAAAAATATGCTTGTCTACGCGGAGACTTATAGTTGTTCCAAAAATGGTATACTCCACGTATAAATCCCCATTCTTTAGAGTTATAGAAATTTATTCTAAAAAAAGGGTCAAGATAACTATCACCCTCAGTAGCCTTCATGAAAATAAATGCTATAGAATGCTGATTTATCATTGCATTTTTAAGCCTATTCCAATTTATATTTCCTTGGTGATGACTAATATCTATACCATGAACAGCATACCCTTTAGGATATTGTGGCTCTCCATATATAGCACGCCATCTAAACGCAAATGGAGCAACTAAGAATACATAAAAGAAATAAGAATAGAGTAGTAGTATAAGTATTCCCACAAGCCACCATATATGCTTTGAAATATTATGAGTGATAGTATATATAATTATTAACCTTGTGGGAATATTCATTATATGTATATAATTTATGTATTGTTAGTATATTTAGTTCTATCAATACATTTATTTTTCATGTTCATAAAATAATGTTAAAGTTGTTTTATTGCAAATACTTTCAGGTCCCCAATATTGTATTGGACCAGGATAAATGTAACATGTTTCTTTTGCCCATTTATCTCTCATGGATAAAAGTTTTTTGAAAGGTTTACCCTCTAAATCTACAAGAGCTTTTTTTATTACAGGTTTCATCTTTCCATTACGTTTTTCCATATTCATCATTTTTGTAATTGGGACACCTCCAGCTTTCCAATTTTCAGGATGGTCTATTGTGTTTTTAACTACTGTCATATAACCAGTTTTTCCATTTGCAATAAGATGTACAGCAGATACACCTAATGAGTAACAATAGTTAGCATCATAATTTGATGGAGCTGCACACCGTCCTTCATATCCAAAGAAATGGTGTTGAGTAGAAAATTTACCTTTGAATTTTCCTTCTTTTTTCCATAATTGCAGTTTTGCTTTAACCATATCTGATATAAGCTTCTCTGTTTCTATTCTGGATACTTGTACATTCCCGTGAGGATCTCTATCTAAAGCTAATTGACTGGCTACATCTTCTGGTAATGTTTCAAATGTTGTTTTGTTTTTTTCTGAAAGATGATCTATAATGTATTTTCTTTGTTCTTTTATATTTTTGTGTCTATATTCATCTCCATATTTAACTAACAAATCATTTAATTCTTCTATTAATGTGCCTATAGCAGGTATAAATTCAATAAGTCCTTCTGGTACTAATATTACTCCAAAATTTTGTCCATTATTGGCTCTATGAGTTACTATAGTTGCAATATATTCTATTATATCATTAAGGGATAAATTTCGTTTTTGTATTTCTTCTGATATTAAGCATATATTAGGTTGTGTTTGTAAAGCACATTCTAATGCTATGTGTGATGCTGATCTACCCATTAGTTTTATAAAATGCCAATATTTACGTGCAGAATTGCAATCACGAGCTATGTTTCCAATTAATTCTGAATAAACTTTTGTAGCTGTATCAAATCCGAAAGAAACTTCTATTTGATCATTTTTTAAATCTCCATCAATAGTTTTTGGACATCCAATAACTTGTATCCCAGCTTTCTTTGCTGCATAATATTCAGAAAGAATGCAAGCATTTGTGTTTGAATCGTCCCCACCTATGATTACTAAAGCTTTAATATTTAATTTATGAAGAATTTCCAATCCCTTTTCAAATTGTGCTTCTGTTTCAAGTTTAGTTCGTCCTGAGCCTATTATATCGAATCCTCCAGTATTACGATATTTATCTATTAGTTCAGATGTTATTTCTATATACTTATGGTCTACTAATCCAGATGGACCCATTAGAAATCCAAAAAGTTTATTATCTTTGTTTAATTTCTTTAGAGTATCAAATATTCCTGATATTACATTATGACCACCAGGAGCTTGTCCCCCTGATAGTATAACACCCACATTTATTTTTTGATTTTCTGAAGTTTTAGCAGGAATAAATTCTACTATAGGCATGCCATATGTATTAGGAAAGATTTTTTTTATATCTTCATAATCTTCTATACTGTTTGTAGGTTCTCCCTCTTTGATTGTTACTGCTCCTTTAAGAGATTTAGGAAGTATAGGAATATAGCATGTACGTTCCTTTTGTAAAATACTTATTTCCATGTTTTCAATTATGATTTAAGATGATGTATTTTAAGATTTTTCATTTTAACTGCAAATATAATATTAAATGGTTAGAAATCCTAAATAATTAAACTAAAATAAGGCTTTACTTCTTTTTTACAAATATAATTATAATATTTAATAAGTTATTATTACCTTTGAATTTATAAAACAGTATGTCTTTACTTTAATACTTATATAAGTTATGAGTAATAATAAAAAACATTTAAAAAAGAGGATTAACACTATTCTACAAAGTGTGATATCAGAATTAGCAGCAATACCTTTTTATAATAATAAGGTTGATAAAGAAGAATTAAATTCAATATTAGTGTCTATACTTTTATTGCGTAAACATTATATAGAGCGTATTTCACACATTGAACCTGGCATAAAACCATCTATCTATTTTAGTGATTTTAAAGAAAAATTTAATAAGGATATTTCAGAACTAATCGATCAAATAACTAATTTAGAATAGTGATATAATATTATGTTGAGAGGGTTTTGCACTTGGGTATTATATAAGCTTTTGGGATGGTCAAAGGATGTAACAATTGAATTTCCTAAGAAAGTAATTATTTGTGTTGCACCACATACTAGTAATTGGGATTTTTTTATAGGCCAATTGTATATACATTCTGAAGGACTAGAAAGTAATTTTTTAATGAAAAAAGAATGGTTCTTTTGGCCAGTTGGAATATTTTTAAAACATTTAGGAGGTATTCCTGTTTGTCGAAGCAAAAAATCAAGTATGACAACAAACCTTGCACACCATGCTATACAAGCAGATGTATTTAGATTATGTATTACTCCAGAAGGAACTAGATCTTTAAGATCTGAATGGAAACGTGGATTTTATTTTATTGCAATGAAAGCAAATATTCCAATTCAATTATATGGTATTGATTATAAGAAAAAAAGTATAGTATGTAAAAAAATATTATATCCTACTGGTAATATTGATAAAGACATGACCGAAATAAAATTATATTTTAAAGATTTTGTAGGTAAGCATCCAGAAAATTTTACTATTGGAAAGATTGAATAGTAATGAAAACATTTTTAATAGGTTTTATATTAATATTTATTACATGTAATACGGTTCTTTCTCAGAACAACAACATTGTGCATGAGAAGGTTACGTACAAGGGTAAACCATGGACCATCAATAAATCTAAACCAAATAAAATATCACTTGGGCTTCAAGGAAGACACTTTTCAATTTGGGCATCACA
>CAMPYS010000004.1 GCA_946998295.1 uncultured Prevotella sp. | reverse complement strand
GGGGCTTCGGGGAAGATATTTATGCTCTTTTGAGTTTTACCGGACAGCAATAATTAATAATAAAAAAGTGTATGTAAAATCTTACATACACTTATAAATCTTGTTCTAACTTTCAATTTATATCTCAATAATGTTATTATAAATTATATATATATTATTTTGTTAAGAAAGCGTTGAGCATCCAAACTGTCTTTTCCTGACCAACTAAAAAGTCATCCATCATAGCAATTGTTACTTCATCTTCAGCCTCATTAGCAGCAGCTAAAACAGTACGTTCTTGGGCTATGAGAGATTTAAGTGCATTAAGTACTATATCTACTCCGTCTAAACCTGCAGGATTAAATCCATCTTCCTTAATAGTTGCAGTTTTTAATAACTCGCTAAATCTATTCTCTGGAGTGCCATCTAACTGTAGTATACGTTCTGCAACTTCGTCTATCTTCTCTGCTGTCCCATTATACATATCTTCGTATGCTTTATGCAACTGGAAGAAACCTTGACCCTTTACGTTCCAATGTAAACCACGTAAATTCATATAATAAACGTGTAAATTTGCTAACAATAAACTTAACTCCTTAACAACTTTTTTTGACTTTTGCTCATCTAAACCAGATACATTTAAATTTTTCATTTCTTTATTCCTTTCATTAATATGTTATTTTGTTCTTTTTCACTTACAAAAGTACCATAAAAAAAACAATACATCCAAAAGTGTTTTACTTATATAACAATAAATAATATCTATTATACTTTACTTTGTGGTGAAAATGAATAAATTAGACAAGAATATAAATACATCAAATGATTCAGATGGTAAAAACCTATAAAACTAAATACATAAGCTATATAACAAATATAGAATATGAGCTACAAAAGCTGCACATAATCCACCAATAGTATGAGAAATTATAGCTTTAGAAGTTAACTCTCTATAACCTATAGAATCAAGCATTGCTGTATGCGTACTAAGAAAACCACTCCAACACATACCAATACCTGTAAATACAGCAATAGCATTACCATCTATCCAACCCTGAGAAATAAACTTTGGAACTAAACTCAAAGCTGCTCCTACAGCTCCTAAAGCCGTAATAGGAAAAGCTACTAAATGTGGATCATGTAGTCCAAAAAGAGGTCCAAATAACCAAGTTGTATAATCTGCTAACCTTGGCAATAATGCAATTCCTTCATAAGCTGCTCCAGTATATTGTCCAGAAGCACTTGGAGTGAAAGTAAGTACCATTACTAAAGTAGAAATTATAAGAACACCAGGTATAATAGATATACCAACTTCTACCCCTGACTTTCCACCATCCAATAATGAATTTAATATACGTAAAAATATAGATTTTTCTTCTATCGCTGTACGCTCGTCATGTATATGCTCAAAAGTTTCAGAAGATAATGCTTCGTCAGTTACATATTTTGGATAAGTTTTTATAACAAAATATTGCATGCACCGAGTTGAAATAATACAACCAGCACAGGCTCCCAAAAGACCAATAAATGGCTCCACAAAATATCCATTGCCTAACATAAAAACAATAACAATAAGCCCCATTCCAAAAGCTGTACCAAAATTGGTTAATGATATATACTGATACTTTTTAAAATAACTACTAAAATGCTTATCATGTGCAAGTGTAATTATAGCAGGATTATCTGATAAAAATGTTAAAACTGCCCCTAAAGATGCTACACCCGGTAAACGAAATAGTGGACGCATCAAAGGACGTAATACTTTTTCTATTAAATCTACTACACCAAACTCTACAAAAAGTTTTCCTAAAGCTCCAGTTAAAACACATATAGCCATAAGATAGAAACAAGTATTTAACAGCAAATCATGAGCCGTATGCATAATAGTATTTAACATTGGGGCTACTCCCATTTGACTACCTATTGCTCCAAATAAACATAAAACTATCAATAAACATAAACAGCCTTTAGGTAATATAGACTTCTTTGTCTTTTTTACACCACTTTTAAACTTGGTAGAATGAGTTTGTAAATTTGATTTTTCCATAAATTAGATTTCTTTTGTCACAAATTAATATTTAGTTTTTTGCAAATTACTGTTTTTTTATATTATATAATAAGATTATAGGTTATAACAATATATAATTTTCTATATTATTTGTAATGTTTCATCAGGGATATTACAACCCGACTACAAAATCTACAATCCCTTAATAATGTCTCCATACAGTAAAATATAACATTTGTTCTAACTTTGTCTCATTTTTAGCTACTTACACATATCTATATCGCATCTATAGATTGATTTCAAAATTTTAGCCATAGCATTATTACGACTTAGGTATTTGCATTAAATATATTTTGAAAGCAAATATAATATTTTTCTAAAATAATCAAAAGTATTTAGCATATAAATTTATTAAGCTGTAAACCAAATATAAATAGTCTACAGCTTAATAAATTAAAATAAGTATATTATTTCATCATTTCCTTTACAGCTGTTATCAACTGACGATCGTAACCATTTATAAAATCATCTGGAGTATTATAAACTTCTATATCTGGATTTAATTGTTGATTTTCAGCAAATTTA
The DNA here is from genome assembly GCA_946998295.1 of uncultured Prevotella sp. Classification (GTDB taxonomy): domain Bacteria; phylum Bacteroidota; class Bacteroidia; order Bacteroidales; family Bacteroidaceae; genus Prevotella. The sequence continues at coordinate 94,099 of CAMPYS010000004.1, read as the reverse complement.
CCATTCATACCTTGACATCCTACTTGAGGAATACCAAATACCATTCCATTTATCAAAGTTTCCCACCACACTGCAGTCATAGTTCCTGCTACAGGTGTTCCTATCAACTTACCTATACCTAAATATTTATAAATCTGAGGAAAACCATGTCCATTACTATAATCATCTTCACATATTAAAACACATGAAGGTTTAAGCCACTTATTAAACGGATCACTACCAATGTATTTACCATGTGGAATAAATTTTTGATACTCTTTACCACTTAATAAAGTGCACAAATCATCGTGAAGCCATCCACCACCGTTATGACGTTCATCTACAATTACAGCTTTACGTACTCTGTTTTTCGCACTAAGAAGCTCACTATAAACATCACGAAAGCTTTTACTATCCATAGCTCTAACATGAACATAAGCTATTTGACCTCCAGAAATACTATCAACTAATTGACGATTACGATCTACCCAGCGTTTATAAAGTAAATTGCGTTCATAACCTTGACTTATTGCTTTTACATAAACTTCAAAATGCTTATTTGTTTTTGGATTAAATACAGAAACTCTTACTTGCTTGCCTGCTTTTCCATCTAAAACATAATTATAATCTTTATCTTTAATTATAGGCTCTCCATCTATCTTCTCAATTATACAGCCAGGAACTACACTCGTTTTCCTTACAGAAAAAGGACCATTCTTTATTATTTCTTTAACTTTCAATCCATTTCCTTCATAATTTTCATCATAAAACAAACCTAATGTTGCCGTATATAGAGTAGGACCACTTGAAGCATACCTGGCACCAGTATGAGAAGCATTTAACTCACCTAACATCTCTGAAAGCATTTCTTGGAAATCATAATTGTTATTTATATATGGTAAATAACGAGAGTATATCATCTTATAGGCGTTCCAATCTACTCCATGAAGATTCGCAACATAAAATTTATCAGCAACTTGTTGCCATATATGATTAAAAATATATTCTCGTTCAGCATAAGGCTTATAATCAAATCGTGCTTCAAAGTTTATATTACTAATAGATCTCTTAGAAAGTTCTATTTTCTTTATATTCCCATTTGAACAATAATATATATTATTAAATTCTTTATCTGCAAATAATCTTCCACTACCTACATTTTTTATAACTATCTCTGTTCTATCTTCGGTGAGATCATGTTTCCAAAGGTCATATCCCCCTTCGAAAGCAGAAAGGTAATATAAAACATCTCCTTTTTTATCAAGTAAAGCATCACCTAAATTAGAAGAGTTTACTGTAACTCGTACTATCCTATCTCTGCAATTTGCTAAATCTAATTCTAAAGGTTTTACCGCTTCTTTATTTTCGTCTTTATTTTTCTTTCTTAACTTCTTATTCTTATTTATTTTATTAGCCTCATCAGCTTTTTTATCTTTCTCCATAGAATCTGCTAATTGTCGTTCTTCTTTAGTCATTCTGAAACGATCGTAAGCATCTAAGTCTAAGAACATTAAGTAGGCATCTTCCTCAGCTCCCCAACTTCCATGACTTCTATAGCCTGCTCTGTCACTAAAAAAGAGGATAGCTTTACCGCCTAAGACCCACTTGGCAAGACCATCTACATAACCACTTTGCGTAAGATTAAATATAGGTTTCTTACCTAATACATCAACTAAGGCAATATCTGGGTTATTCCATCCACCATTACCCATATATGGTACTAATATCCAACGGCTATCAGGGCTCCATGAAAACCATAAATCACCATCTTGATAAGAATACAGATCGCTACCATCTGTAAGATTTGTTATAATTTTGCTCTTTAAATCTATAACTTTTAACCTTGCTCTATCTTCAAAAAAAGCAATTTTTTTACCATCAGGACTAAATTGTGGTAATTGAGACGTCTTTTTATTATTGACTATTTGTTCTTCTATCAAATCTGTAGAATAAACAAATTGTTTTTCTTTATTGCTATTTTTTATCTTAGTTAAATATATTTGCCATACACCATTGCGTTCTGAAGCATATACAATACTCGTACCATCTGGTGATATATCTATATTTCTTTCTTGCTCTGGAGTGTTCGTTATTCGTTTAGTTGTTTTATAATCAATAGAAGTAACATAAATATCTCCATGCAGAACAAAAGCTATTTCTTTTTCATTAGGTGATAGCTTTATTTCAGATGCACCACTATGCATAATTTTGCGAACTAATTTCGAACCTATTTGATCTGTTGTTATCTTAATATTAACTTCTTTCGGCTCACTACTATTTTTAGATAAAGTAAAAATTTGCCCATCGTATCCATAGCACAACGTACCGTTATTAGATACCGTCAAAAAGCGAACAGGATTTTTAGTATAATGCGTAAGCTTAACTTTATTTTTAGATGAAATATTACGTTTATATATATTAAAAGTTCCATCCTCTTCGCTTAAATAATAAAATTCAGAAGTGGAGTTTGCCCATACAGGCGTTCTGTCTTCACCATTGAAATCGGTTAACTTAGTATATTTCCCTTTACTGTATAACCATATATCCCGTGTTATAGGTGACCTATGATGCTTACGAAATTCATCTTCATATCCTTTTTTGTCATGATAAAGAATATCACCACTATCGTTCACACTCACATCAAACATCGGAATAGGAGAGAATAATTTTGGACGTCCACCATTTATATTTACCTCATAAGTCTGTGGAAAAATATTGGACGGAAATAAAATAGAGTTAGATGTTGGACGTATAGTCGAAGAGAACAAAATATTCTCATTATCAATAAATGCCATAGGTAATTCGTCTGCACTATTAGTTGTAACACGAACAGGTACGCCTCCATCTTTAGGCATAGTAAATATATCCATACTACCCTCTCTATATGAAGCAAAAGCTATTCTATTTCCATCTTTACTCCATATAGGATAAGAATCGTATGCAGGATTGGTAGTTAACTGTTTAGCTTTTCCTCCATTAACTGGGACTGTAAAAATATCACCCTTATAAGAAAAAGCTATAAACTGACCATCAGGAGATATAGCACAATGACGCATCCATAGGGGATTATTGTCCGCCATTACCGTTAAAGATAACAACAATAGAAAAGTAGTTAGTATTTTTTCATTATATAGTAGTTATTTGATAGTTATAAGCGAATAATTTTTCTTACCTCTTTGAACAAGAATATATTTACCAGCTATAAGATCCTCTGAAGTGATAAGTTTGTCAAAGGCATTTAACTTTTCTTTGTTTAATGAAACGCCTCCACCTTTTACCAACTTTCTCATTTCACTTTTACTGGGGAAAATAGATATTCCTTCTTGATTTAAAACATCAATTGCAGGCATACCAAGCTTGTCCTTAGTAATTTCATAATGAGGAACATCTTTGAAGACATCATTAAAAGTTTGCTCATCTAATGATATAAGATTTTCTTTAGTTGCCTTTCCAAATAATATTTTTGATGCAGCAATAGCTGTATCAAGATCTTCTTGAGAGTGAACCATACGAGTAACTTCTTCTGACAAACGATGTTGTAAAATACGAAGTCCAGGGTTTTTACTGTGTTCCTCTATAATAGAGTCAATTGTATTCCTATCTAAAGAGGTAAAAATTTTAATATATCTCTCTGCGTCATCATCACTAACATTAAGCCAAAATTGATAAAAAGCATAAGGTGTTGTTCTATTGCGATCTAACCAAATATTACCACTTTCAGTTTTTCCAAACTTTTTACCATCAGCCTTTGTTATTAATGGACATGTCAAACAGTACGCATCAGCTTCTTGCCCTAAAGTTCTACGTATAAGTTCTGTACCAGTAGTCATATTTCCCCACTGGTCATTTCCTCCTAATTGAAGTTTCACACCAAACTTTTTATATAAATACAGAAAATCATATCCTTGTAACAGTTGGTAAGTAAATTCTGTAAATGATAAGCCATCTCTTGCCTCGCCAGTTAGACGCTTCTTTACACTATCTTTAGCCATCATATAATTAACTGTAATATGCTTACCAACAATACGAGCAAAGTCTAAGAAATTAAAATCTTTCATCCAATCATAATTATTTACTAACTCTGCCTTATTTGGTGCATCTCCATCAAAATCTAAAAATTTACTTACCTGTTTTTTTATAGATTCTTGGTTATGATATAGTGTTGCTGCATCCAATAAATTTCGTTCTTGACTTTTACCAGATGGATCTCCTATCATTCCAGTAGCTCCACCCAATAATAGATAAGGTTTATGACCACAACGCTGTAAATGTCGTAACATCATTATTCCACATAAATGTCCTATGTGTAATGAGTCAGCTGTAGGATCAGTTCCTAAATAAGCTGCCATCATTTCTTTTTGAAGTATCTCTTCTGTGCCAGGCATTATTTGGGCTAACATCCCACGCCAACGAAGTTCTTCTACAAAGTTTTTAATCATTGCCTAAATTCTGTATTAAAGCCTTAAAGGCTATATTATTATATATTTTTATTAGGGAGGTCTATAAGGACAACTTACGGAACTGGATCGTATCCACTTCCCCCCCAAGGATTACATCTTAATATTCTCCATATTGAAAGCATCAGACCTTTAATTGGACCATGCTTTTTTAATGCTTGTTTTGTATATTCAGAACAAGATGGTACAAAACGACAAGATGGTGGAGTTAATGGTGATATAAAATGTTGGTACAAAAAGATTGGAATTAACAATAGTTTTACTATCAGTTTAGAGGTATAATATAATATTTTTTTCATAGTCATCTTAGTTATTTCTACTTAAATTTAAATAGAGAGTCACAAGCGTTCTCGTATACGCTGCAAAAGATTTATTACCTTATCCTCTATAACATTAGTTGTTTTTTGCGAAGAACCTACCCAAATAAATGCTAATACAAATTCTCCTTTACAATGCTTTTCGTTCAGCTTATCTATTAATATATATTTATTTTTACGATATGCCTCACGAATTTGTCGTTTTATCCTATTCCGCTTAACAGCATGCTTAAAATATTTCTTAGATACACTTACCATCATTTTAATGAGGATAGTATTTGAATTATCTATATCACAAGATTTATTTATAAAATATACTACCCTTAAAGGGTATGATAGCATTGATTGACTTATTCCCCCCAAAAATAATTTTTCTATAAGTTTTTTACTGCATAATCGTTCATTTTTAGATAATGTATATCTACGTTTTATATTATGCAACACTTCATCTTTTTGTTCCATGAGTATAAGGAATAATAATAGTCAATAAAAAATATCTAAAATATTTAAGCTATTTATTCTTCTCTATAAAATCACGTAAAGCACTAGTCATAGAAGGATGCTTTTCTGTTGGTGCTTCTAAATCAAGTCTAAATCCTTGCGCAACAACTTCTTTAGCAGTAGATGGTCCAAAAGCTGCTATCTTAACATCGCCTTGTACAAAATTTGGTATATTTTCTTTAAGTGCCTTAACACCAGTAGGGCTAAAAAATACTATCATATCATAATTGAAGTCTTTTTTTTCGTCTTCAGTAAAATCATTACTTACTGTACGATACATAATACATTCTTTATACTTCAATTTATTAGATGATAATAATTTACCTATAACATTACTATGTGCTGTACTTTGAGGTATAAGATACTTTTCATTCTTATGTTTTAACATTGAAGGTAATAAGCTATCTATTCTCCCAGAAGTACCAAAAAATATTTTACGTTTTCTGTATTGAGCATATTTTTGTATATAAAGTGCAATTGTCTCTATCACACAAAAATACTTCATAGTTTCAGGAATAGTTACACGCATCTCTTGTGCTATTTTGAAGTAATTATTTATAGCATGACGAGAAGTGAATACAACTGCACTATAATCAAGTAAATTAATTTTTTGTTGACGAAATTCTTTTGCTGATAATCCCTCAACCTTAAAAAATGGTCTAAACACCATTTCTACACCTAAATCTTTCTCTATATCATAATAGGGAGACTTACTGCTATCTGGCTTAGGTTGCGATATTAAAATCCTCTTTATCATTCTTTCGTTTACTTAAATATTTATTGCCAAATAATTATGTATATAATGTAAAATATTCAATAACGCTATTAACGGCATTATTTCAAGTGTGCAAAAGTACAAAATTATTTGCATTTTTACGGATATTCCTTTAAAAAAGATTACATAAGCTTCGTACAATATAATTAATTTAACAAGACATACCACTATTATTACACTAATAAATGCAACTTGTATATCTAAATCAAAATATATAAATAATAATATTATAGGAAATAACAATAGCCCTTCAAACGAAGCTAAAAAAAGTAAAAGTTGTCTCCATTTTTCATTATCGTGTCGAGGGAAAAAGACCCAATTTACAACATCATATAAAAGATGTCTAATTATAAAATAAGAAAAGAATATTCCCCAATATGTACCAATTAATATAAATCTAGAATAAACATCAAGAATTGATCTATTTTCATTATTTGTAAATAAAAAATAAAGAATTCCTAATAATAAAGAAGTCTGTATAACAAGATAAAACTGGAACTTTACTTCATATGCTGTTTCATTTAAATTAAAACTTCGCTCAAATTTATTAAATATGCTCCTCAACTGACGTATTATAAAATTATGCGATAATGAAATAGATATTACACCAGCTAAGAAACATATAAGTAAAATTCCAGAAATTATATTATCATTACTTATATTATACGCACCTAATTGATCTGAGACTTCACACTTAACATTTGTTGTATTAGGATTAAAATAAGGGTTATTTTTAAAATAACCCTCATTTTGGAAATGTATCTTTCTCAAATCAAAAGACTTCTTTTTTTTCTTAAGAAGTATACAATTATTTTGGGTTATATTGGTAACTTGAGCTGCTTCAATAGAATCAACAACCTGAGACATTTCAAAAATTAACCTATAAGTTAAAAATCTGTTTTAACTCATCAACCTTATTAAGTTTTTCCCATGTAAATAGTTCTACTTCCATTTCTTTCTTCTCATGATATAAACTACTGAAAGTTTTCTTAACTATTTCATTTTTTCTTCCCATGTGTCCGTAAGCTGCAGTTTCTAAATACATAGGCTGACGAAGTTTAAGTTCTTTTTCAATTGCTTTAGGACGCAAATCAAAAATATTACTGATTTTTTCTGCTATTTCACCATCTGTTAATTTTACTTTAGACCTACCATACGTATTTATATATACGCTCATTGGATAAGCAACACCAATAGCATAAGCCAATTGAACCAACACTTCATCACTTATACCAGCAGCTACCATATTTTTAGCTATCCACCTAGCGGCATAAGCAGCAGATCTATCTACTTTTGAAGGATCTTTTCCAGAGAATGCTCCTCCTCCATGTGCGCCCCTACCACCATATGTATCTACTATTATTTTACGTCCTGTTAATCCAGTATCACCATGTGGACCACCTATTACGAATTTACCTGTAGGATTAACATAATAAGTTATATTATCCGTAAATAACTTTTTTACTTTTTCTGATGTTATTTGTTGTTTTACTCTTACCATAAGAATATTAATAACATCCTCTCGTATTTTTGAAAGCATTGCGTTATCAGCTTCTATCTGTGCTTCTTTTGAATTACCTCTTGGCTTAATAAATTCGTCATGTTGAGTTGAAACTACTATTGTATGAATACGCAAAGGTACATTATCATCACTATACTCAACTGTTACTTGACTCTTTGCATCAGGGCGTAAATAAGTCATAAATTTACCTTCTTTTCGTATATCTGCTATAGTTTTCATTATTAAATGAGCAATAGCAAGAGGCAAAGGCATATAGTTATCTGTTTCATTTGTTGCATATCCAAACATCATACCTTGATCACCTGCACCTTGTCCGTATTCATCACCCTTATCCACTCCACGCTCTATATCAGAACTTTGTTCGTGTATTGCTGATAATATGCCACAACTATTTCCATCAAACTGATATTCAGTCTTAGTATATCCTATTGCATTTATTGTCTTACGAGTTATAGCAGGAATATCTATATACTCATTTGAACGAACTTCGCCCATTATCATCACTTGCCCTGTAGTATTTACTGTTTCTATAGCACAATGAGATTCTGGATCGTATGCAAGAAATTGATCTAATAGAGCATCACTTATTTGATCTGCTACCTTATCAGGATGACCTTCTGAAACTGATTCTGATGAAAATAAATATGGCATAACTTTATATATTTTTTAGTTTATGAGTGCAAAGATATTTATTTTTAAGGTATTCACAAAACTGTACATACATATTTATCTTTTATTAAGTCCTCCAAAAATATATTCCATAAATAAAAGTTTTTCTTATAAATCGTATTAGATACAATAATTAAAATATAATTAGCGTTTATAAATTGTGATAAAACGTTTTATAATAATTGTATTGATTCTTATCTCTACTATAAATATTGCTATAGCTCAATATGATCCTTCTTTTAGTCACTATTGGGCCATGAACTCTTCTTTTAATCCTTCAGCTATAGGACTAGAAAAGAAATTAACTATAAATGCTTCATACGCTTTAGATTTTATTGGATACAAAAATAATCCTAACACTCTATATATCAGTTCAGATATGCCCTTACATTTTTTTAAACAATTGCACAGTGTAGGCCTTACTATCTTGAACGATAAAATAGGATTATTTACACATCAGAGACTGTCTGGTCAATATGCAATCAAAAAAAAGATATTTAAAGGAGAGCTATCTATTGGTATACAAGCAGGGATGATATTAGAAAAGTTTAATGGAAATAAAATAGACTTAGAAGATGCTAACGACCCAGCTTTTATTAATTCAGAAATTAATGGGCAATCATTAGATATAGGTACTGGATTATATTATTCATATAAAAATTGGCACATAGGACTATCTGTTCAACACTTAAATAGTCCAACAATAAATTTAGGCGAAAGAAATGAGATTAAAATTAATAAATCGTACTATCTAAATGGTGGATACAATATAAAAACAAATAATCCGTTTTTATCTATACCAATATTTTTTCTTGCTCGTTATGAAAACAATATTTATAGAGCAGATTTTACATCTATCTTTAGATACACAAATGAAAAGAAAACAATGTATTGTGGACTTACTTATAGTCCTTCAATTTCTGTAACAGCCTTTATAGGTGGAAATATCAATAACATTAGCATTGGATATAGTTACGAATTTTACACAAGAACTGTTGCACTTAGCAATGGAAGTCATGGACTCTTTGTAAGCTACCAAACTGATGTTAATTTAAAAAAAAGAAGTAGGAACAAACATAAAAGCGTAAGATTTCTATAAAATATATGAAAAATAAAAGAAATATTTGGACTTTTTGTATTGGAATAATCATTTTACCAACACTTTTAAGTTGCTTATCTAATAGAACAATCACTAATATTAGTCAAGGTGGAGAACTAACAGGTATAGGTGGAGATGGGTCTTTTAGAGAACCTACACCATTTGGTATGACATTGATAAAACGTGGCTGGTTAAGAATGGGTTCAGAAAACTCTGATAGTCTTTGGGGTAAACAAATACCTACAAAAGATATTTCAGTTGATGGATTCTGGATGGACGAAACCGAAGTCACCAATTCAAAATATAAACAGTTTATAGAATGGGTTAAAGATTCTATATTAAGAACACGATTAGCTGACCCTGCATATGGTGGCGATGAAAGCTACATGATAACAGAGGATAAAAATGGCGATCCCATTAAACCTCACATCAATTGGAATAAACGATTACCGCGTAAACCTAATGAAGATGAACAGAGGGCTTTTGAAAGTTTATATATAACAAACCCTGCTACAGGTGAAAAAAGTATTGATGTAAAACAACTTAATTATCGTTACGAGATATATGACTATACAACAGCTGCATTACGTAAAAATCGTCTAAATCCCGCAGAACGTAACCTAAATACAGATTTAAAAACTTCTACAAACGATGTGGTAATGATCTCTAAAGATACAGCTTACATAGATGAAGAGGGAATTATACATAGAGAAACCATTAATAGACCTTTAAGTAGTCAATGGGATTTTTTAAATACATATATTGTAAATGTTTATCCTGATACAACATGCTGGGTAAACGATTTTAAGAACTCAGATAATGAAACTTATTTACGTAACTATTTTAGCAACCCTACATATAACGATTATCCTGTAGTAGGTGTTACATGGGAACAAGCCAATGCTTTTTGTGCATGGCGTACAGACTACCTTCTTAAAGGTTTAGGAAAAGAAGCTCGTTTTGTACAAAGATACAGACTCCCAACAGAAGCAGAATGGGAATTTGCTGCAAGAGGAAAAAATCAAGATGAATTTCCTTGGAATAATAAAGATGTTAAAAGTGATAAAGGATGTTTCTATGCCAATTTTAAACCAAAGCGTGGAAATTATACCAAAGATGGTAACTTAATAACAAGTAAAGTAGGAATATATGGAGCCAACTCTAATGGATTATTTGATATGGCAGGAAATGTTGCTGAATGGACAAGCACCATCTTTACAGAAGCAGGAGTAGATGGTATGGGTGATCTAAATCCAGAATTAGAATATAAAGCCGCTAAAGAAGACCCATATAGTTTAAAAAAGAAATCTGTTCGTGGTGGAAGTTGGAAAGATCCAGAAAATTATATAAGAAGTGCATGGCGCACATGGGAATACCAAAACCAACCACGTTCATATATAGGATTTAGGTGTGTAAGAAGTTTAGCTAGTTCTTCAAGCGAAACAATGAGGCAGATAAAGAAAAATAGTAAACGTTTAAAAAGTAAAAAATAATGGCACATTATAGTAAATATAATATCATTTATAAACTACAAAAATGGATAGATTCTGAAATTGGTCAAACTTTTCTTAACTATGGATACAGCTGGGGTGCATCTATTGTAATCTTAGGTGCACTGTTTAAACTTACACACCTCCCAAGTGCGAATATATGGCTATATATTGGTATGGGAACAGAAGTAATAGTGTTTTTTATTTCTGGTTTTGATAGATCTTTTGATAAAACAGAGGAGAATAAAGAAATAACAAATGATTTTACTCCCAATATAGAAAAAGAAGAGGAAAAGGAAGAGAACTATCTTGAAAAAAATTATCACGAAAAACAAATAGATATACTACCTAATAGTCAAAATATTTCTGCAATTTCAAATCAACAAGAGACACAATTAGATAATAACTCTAAAATTATTGAAGCACAAAGTAAATATATAGAAACATTAAGCTCTCTATCTGAAATATTAAAAGAAGTTTATGAGCAGAGCAAGAATTTAACACAAAACAGTGAAGAGTTAGAAAACTTAAATCGTACCATTACAGGAATTACCAAAGTATACGAGATGCAACTGAAGGGAGCAAGTCAGCAAATAGGGACAATTGATCAAGTTAACGAACAAACACATAAAATGGCAAAACAAATAGAACAACTTAATGTTGTATATGCAAGAATGATTCAAGCTATGACGGTTAACATGAAAACAGCTCCTAACATAATAAATGATGCTAAGGAAGAATAAATACTAACACACAAGAAATATAACAACATAAAACTAACATAGTATAAAAAACTAAATGGCAATAGTAAAGAAAAGGGTATCACCACGCCAAAAGATGATAAATTTAATGTACATCGTCCTTATGGCAATGTTAGCTTTAAATGTATCAACAGAAGTTCTTAATGGCTTCTCTATAGTAGAGGAAAGCCTCAACCGTACCATTCTAAACTCAACTAAAGAAAATACATCTATATTTAATGAAATTAAACGAATGATGGATAAAAATCCTGAAAAAGTAAAAGAATGGTTTTCGATGGCTACTATTGTAAGAAATATGAGCGATTCCTTATATAACTATGCTCAACAACTAAAAACAGCAATAGTTAAAGAAGCTGATGGAAAGAATGGTAATCCCCTAAATATTAAAAATAAAGATGATATAGAACCTGCCACTTTTATAATGCTATCCCCTAAGAGTGGACAAGGACATAAATTATTCAATGCAATAAATAGTTACAGGGAACGGATTTTAAAGTTTGTAGACGATCCTCTGAAAAAAGAAATCATAGCAAGCAACCTTTCTACAATAGTTCCACATAAAACTCTTAACAAGAATTGGGAAGAATATATGTTTGAGGATATGCCTGTAGCAGCTGCAGTCACTTTACTTTCCAAACTTCAAAGTGATATTAGATACGCAGAGGGTGAGGTGTTACACAATTTAGTTGCAAATATAGGATTGAAAGATTTGAGAATTAACAAAGTACAAGCGTTAGTAGTACCAAGCCAAACACGTCTCTTTCCTGGAGAAACACTAAATGCAAAAATGTTTATGGCTGCAGTAGATTCAACACAACAGCCTCAAGTTTATGTTAATGGAAAATTAATAAAAGGAAATAGCATAAACATAAAAGCCACATCACCGGGTAAACATAATATAAGTGGATTTATTATAATAAAAGATATTACAGGTAACATCATTAAGCGTAAATTCTCTCAAGAGTATTGGGTTATAGGTGGTCCTAAACCCAAACAATTCATAAACCCTATAGGTATGCAAAAAACACCTCCCTTTGAAAAAATGGCTACTATAGCTGCAGACTTAATGAATGTACTATACGCAGGATTTGATAACCCTATTACTATCAGTATTCCTAATACTGCTCAAAATGATATAAGTGCTAGTATAACTGGTGGTTCTATAGTATCACGTGGTGGTGGGAAATATATTGTACGTCCTCATTCTGTTGGAAACAATGTGTCAATTTCTGTTTCATCAAAAGGGCGTTTTATTGGTAAATACGAATTTAGAGTACGGAGGCTTCCTGATCCATCACCATATATATTAAGAGGAGATGAGCGTTTTAAAACTGGTACGCTAAGCAAAGCAAATCTTATGGCAGCATCAGGAATACATGCAGCTATTGACGATGGATTATTAGATATACCATTTACGGTAAATAGTTTTAGGATTGTTTTCTTTGACAATTTGGGTAATGCAGTACCAATTTCAAGTAATGGTGCTTATTTCTCAACACAACAAAAAGAACAATTCAGACATTTAAGTCGAAATAAACGATTCTATATAACCAATATTGTTGTACATGGTCCTGATGGAACTACACGTACTTTAAATGGAAGGAATATGGAAGTAATTGTAAAATAAGGAATAAAGATAGGACTAATATGAAAAGAGTTTTTTTTATAATATCATTATCAGTTTTAACGCTAAGCACAATAGCACAACCTGAACAAAGACGTATAAATAAACAAAAAAAAGAATACAATAATTCTATATCACTAAGAGCTAAAATATCTTTCCCTACAGCTCCACCAATGAGCGAGGATGTAGTTTGGAGAAGGGATATTTATCGCGAATTAAACTTATTAGATGCTGCTAATTCTGGATTATACTATCCAATAGAACCTTCAGGTAATAATGTAAATCTTTTTTGTAATATATTTAAATTAATAATGCGAGGTCCAAAAAATGGAGGTATTGCTGCTTATGAATATCGTATGGACGGTAATGAAAATTTTACAGACTCTGCACGTATAAAACCGCTTCAATTTCTTGATAACTACCATATATACTACGAGAAAACTGATAGAGGTATAAAACTTGATAATAGTGATATACCATCTGCAGAAGTAAAAGGGTATTATCTAAAAGAATGTGCATACTATGATCAGACTACAGCCACATTTCATCGTAAAGTAATAGCACTTTGTCCTATAATGTTCAGATCAGACGAATTTGGAGATGAGCCTATTAAATATCCACTATTTTGGATAAAATATGATGACTTAGCTCCGTTCTTAGCAAAGCAAGTAATCATGACAAGTAATCTTAATAATGCTGCAACTATGAGTGTAGAAGACTTCTTTACTATGAACAAATATAATGGTAAAATATATAAAACGACTAATCTTTTAGGAAAAACACTTTCTCAATATTGCCCTACTGATTCTGCTATGAATGCAGAACAAAACAAGATAGAAAAAGAATTAAAAGATTTTGAAAACAATATATTTGGTTCTAATATAGATATCGATAAACAAGAACAAACAGAAGAAACAAATAAAGAAATAAAAGAGGTACAAAAAAATGAAAAAAAAGAAAGGAGAATAAAAAAAGTAAAAGAACATAAACAATCTTCTAGTAAAATCTCTGTAAGACGTCAACGACATTAAAGAAAATAAAAATGAAAAGACTAAATATCATTAGCATTATAATACTCTTATCTATAATAAAATGTAACATATATGCACAGTCACTTATACAGTTTGGAGTAAAAGCAGGTGCCAATATTTCTGACATAAACATAAATGCTCATAATATCAAAAGTTCTAACTTAGTTAAATACTATATAGGTCCAGCTATTAAATTGCAAGTACCTAATATAGGACTCGGAATAGATGCAGCTATACTTTACGATTCACGAGCATCAAACTTTAATAATAAAAATAGCTATAAAATAATAAAGCAACAACAACTATCACTACCTATAAACCTTCGATATACTTTCGGAATAAAAAACGTTGTTAGTGCGTTTATATACGGAGGACCACAATGGGGAATTAATATTGGAGACTCTAAGTTTAATCTATGGAAAGATCATAGTTATACAATCAAAAAAAACAACTTTAGCATTAATATAGGTGCAGGTGTTACATTATTACAACATTTAGAATTAAATGCTAATTATAATATTGCCTGTGGAAAAAATGGAAACTTAAAATTATCTAAAAAATCTATCTCAGATATAATAAACAACACAGAATATGACAGTTACAATAATGCACTACAAATAGGAATTACATACTACTTCTAAATAAAATAAATTGTATATGAAACACTTTTTACTTGTGTCAGCTCTTATGTTGGCATCAACAACAATGATTGCACAAAAAATAAATTACCCTAAAGCTCCAACAAGCAACACTATTGATGAATACTTTGGTGAAAAAGTTTCTGATCCGTATAGACCTTTAGAAAATGATAGAAGTGAGGAAACAAAATCATGGGTAGACGCTGAAAACATAGTTACCAACAACTATCTAAAAAAAATACCTTTTCGCAATAAACTGCTAAAACGCTTAACAGAATTATCTAACTATGAAAGGTATGGCATACCATTTAAGAAATATGGCAAATGGTATGTTTATTTCAATAATGGGCTACAAAACCAAAGCGTATTATATCAAATGGAAAAACTTGGAGGTAAAAAACACACACTTTTAGATCCTAACACTCTTAGTTCTGACGGAACTGTAGCTCTACAAGATATATCATTTTCACATAATGGAAAATACCTTGCTTATGTTATATCACGTAGTGGAAGTGATTGGAGAGAAATATATATAAAAGATTTATCAACAGGCAAAAACTTAACAGATCAAATTAAATGGGTTAAGTTTAGTGGTGCTGTTTGGTGTGGTAATGGTTTTTACTACAGTGCATATGACAAACCAACTAAAGGTAAAGAATTTAGTAGTAAAAATGAGGTACATAAGGTTTATTATCATAAAATAGGAACACCTCAAAGCCAAGACGAATTATTTTATCAAAACCCATCTCGACCATTATCATTTTATGATGTAAGCATTAATAAAGAAGAGACTATTATGTTTCTCTTTGAAAGTGGAGCTGGTTCTGGAAACAACTTATATGTAAGAGACCTTAGAAAACCTAATTCTCAACTTATTCAACTCACAGATAATATGGATTTGCAATATTTTCCTGTAGAGGTAAAAGATGACAAGGTTTATATTCTCACTAATTATAATGCTCCTAAAAAACGTTTAATGGTAATGGATATAAATAATCCATCCCTCAAAAATTGGAAAGAGATAATACCAGAATCCAATAATGTTTTAGAAAATGTTACCTTTACTAATGGAAAACTCATAGCACAATATAACAAAGATGCTTCAACTCATGCGTATTTATATGATTTAAATGGAAATATTATAAGAGAAATTACATTACCCGGACTTGGCAGTGCTTCGTTTTCTGGAGAAAGAAACCAAAAAGAAACATTTTATTCTTTCTCTTCATTTACAACTCCTGGAACAATATATCTGTACGATACTGACACCAATCAAAGCAAAGTTTTTATAGCTCCTAAGGTAAAGTTTAAAAGTAATGACTTTATAACAGAACAAATATTTTTTAAAAGTAAAGATGGAACAAAAATTCCTATGTTCCTAACATATAAGAAAGGGCTAAAACGTAATAGTAAAAACCCTGTATTTCTTTACGGATATGGAGGTTTTAATATTGCACTCGGTCCGTCTTTTTCTCCTATGCGTATTCCTTTTTTAGAAAGTGGTGGAATATATGCACAAGCGTCCCTTCGTGGTGGTAGTGAATATGGTGAACAATGGCATATAGCAGGAACAAAGATGAACAAACAAAACGTATTTGACGACTTCATTTCTGCAGCAGAATGGCTAATAGAAAACAAATATACTTCATCTAAATACATGGCTATCGTAGGTGGAAGTAATGGAGGACTATTAGTTGGAGCATGTATGACACAGAGACCTGACTTATTTCAAGTTTGTGTTCCACAAGTTGGAGTAATGGATATGCTACGGTATCATAAGTTTACTATCGGCTGGAATTGGGCATCAGACTATGGCACAAGCGAAGATAGCAAGGAGATGTTTGAGTATCTAAAATCTTATTCACCTTTACATAACATTAAGCCTAATACTAAGTATCCAGCAACATTAATAACTACAGCTGATCATGATGATCGAGTTGTACCAGCACACTCTTTCAAGTTTGCAGCAACATTACAAAATTGCCAATTAGGTTCTTCACCAATATTAATACGTATAGATACTAAAGCTGGACACGGTGGAGGCAAGCCACTAAGCAAAAGATTAGAAGAAAGTGCAGATATATATAGCTTTATATTATACAATATGGGATTAAAGTATTAAATTTCATAATAAATAGTTTTTTTTATAAAAGCTGTATCAAAAATAGTATATTACCTATATTGATGCAGCTTTTTATTTTATATCAATTAAAATATTTATTTAAATTTTATATATACTTATCAAATATAATAATGTAATTTTGCATAGTAGTATAAATTTTTTAAATACACATTATAAAAATAAATGAATATAAGATTCTTTCTATCAGTATTAGTTCTATTAGGGAGCTTAAATTATTCTATAGTTTTTGCTCAAAATTCAAATAACAATATAAAGGCAGTAAAAGGATTAGAAACGTTTGCTGCCGCATACAAATATTTAGATATGATGTATGTTGACACACTTGATGCAGAACAAGTTATAAATACCGGAATAAGAGCTATGGTTGGTTCATTGGATCCATACACTATCTATTACACTCAAAAAGAAAAAAAAGATTTAGAGACAATGCTTACAGGAAAATATGCAGGCATAGGGTCTATAATAAGATACAATCTTGCTATAAAAAACGTTGTAATAGATGATCCATTTGAAGGAATGCCAGCTGCCAAAGCTGGATTAAAAAAAGGTGATATACTAATAAGCATTAATGATTCTCTATTAACAGGAAAATCAGCTTCGTATGTAAGCAATCTATTATGTGGAGAACCTAACACTACATTTACTCTAAAAATAAAGAGACCTACAACTGGCAAGATTATGAAGTTAAAAATAAAAAGAAGCATAATCAAAATGCCTACTATACCCTACTATGGAATACAAAACAATGGTATAGGTTATTTACTTTTTAACTCTTTTACTGACAACGCATCTGAAGATGTACGCTATGCCGTCCTTGATATGAAGCAAAAAGGGATGAAAGCTCTTGTCCTGGATTTACGTAACAATCCAGGAGGTCAATTATCCGAAGCCGTAAACATTGTTAATATGTTCGTCCCCAAAGGTATAACAATAGTAAAAACACGTGGAAAACTTAAAAACAACAATAACGACTATAAAACAACTTCAGCACCAATAGACACTGTTATGCCTATAGCTATCTTAGTTGATGATGGTACTGCAAGTTCAAGTGAAATTACATGTGGAGCACTACAAGACTTAGATAGAGCAGTAATTATTGGAACTCGCACCTATGGTAAAGGACTTGTACAGACGCCTGTCGACTTACCTAATAATGGAAGCTTAAAGATTACCACAAGTAAATACTACATACCAAGTGGAAGATGTGTGCAAGCTATAAACTATAAAAGTTCCAATATAGGTAAATACCAAGAGCATAATGTGCCCGACTCTCTAACTAAAGAGTTTTTCACTGCTCATGGACGTATTGTAAAAGATGGAGGTGGGATAAAACCTGATATAGAGATAAAAAATGACACGATGAATAATCTTCTTGTCTATCTAACAGGAAGTGGAATAGATTCAACGGAAGTTTTACTTAATTGGGAAATCAATTATATGAAAAAACATAAAACAATTGCTCCTATAAACAATTTTAAAGTTACAGATAACGATTTCTACGATTTTAAAAATACTGTTTTAAAAAGTGGTTTCAAGTATGACCGTGAAAGCGAGAAGGTTTTAAATACTTTAATCAAAGTAGCAAAGTTTGAAGGCTACTATGATGATTCAAAAAATGAATTTAACGCATTAAAACAAAAACTAAAACATAACCTTTCAAAAGAATTAGACAGAAATAAGGAAGATATTAAAAAGTTCTTAGAATTAGAGCTTATAAATATTTATTACTATCAACGAGGAGCTTTCCAAAAAGCTTTAGAATATGATAAACCATGGAAAGAGGCTGTAAAAATATTGACAAATATAGAAGAGTATAAAAAAATATTAACGCCAAACAATAAACTAAAATCTTAAATATAACTATCAGTATATATCAAAATGGACTTTAAATACATGAGATATTTAAAAACGATATCCCTCATCATAATAGTAGCATTTTTTATATCATGTACTGATAATGATATATTTAGTTTATCACCAAACAATAAACTAAAATTCTCAGTTGATACAGTTAAGTTAGATACTACTTTTTCAAACGTACCGACGCCAACTAAAAAGTTTTGGGTTTACAACTACTCAGGAAATGGGATAAAAATTAATAAAATTTCATTATCACAAGGAAACCAAACTGGTTACAGAGTTAATATAGATGGAATTAGTCTAAACCAATCTAATGGTTGGCAAGTTAAAGATATTGAATTAAAAAATAAAGATAGTATACGGATATTCGTAGAGCTTACTTCACCTGAAACTGGAGAAAAAAAGCCAATACTAATAACAGACAATCTAATATTCAAACTTGAAAGCGGTACAGAACAAAAAGTAAACCTAAAAGCTTTTAGTTGGGATGCTATTTTAACCGATAATATCGTAGAAATTGATAAAGATTCACTGATTCAAAATAATAAGCCTATTGTCATAAACAAAGGAATTAATATCAAAGAAGGAGCTACGCTAACCATAGAAAAGGGTACAACTATTTATTTTGCCAATAAAGCTGGCATAGATGTACACGGCAAACTAATTATTAAAGGTGAAAAGGATAACGAAGTTACACTAAGAGGTAATAGATTAGATAAAATGTTTGATTATCTACCATATAATAATGTCAGTGGACAATGGAAGGGTATACACTTTTATAAAACAAGCTATGGAAATAATCTTAATTTTATGGACTTACATTCTGCATACAATGGCATAGAGATTGATTCTTCAAATATTGATAAAGAAAAACTTATTATCAATAATAGTACTGTGCATAACTGTCAAGGATTCGGAATAAAATCTACATCTGCATATATAACAATAAACAACTCGCTACTATCTAATTCACAAAAACCATGTATATTTATAATCGGAGGTAAAGTGTTTTTAAATCAGTGCACTATTGCTCAATTTTATCCTTTCGAAGGAGGCGAAGGAAATGCATTGAGTTTTGGAACTAAATCAGGAAAATGGGTTAACAAATTAGTTTTATTAAAGATACGAAACTCTATAGTAACAGGATATGCAGATGATGTTATATCACTATATTTTGACGATAAAACCGTACAAAATTACTTATTTGACCATTGCTTGATACGTGCCAATAAACCTAAGGATAATGATAAATTATCAAAATATATTTCTACTGTATGGGAAGAACTTACCGATACTATACACTCGGGAAAGAAAAATTTTAAACTTGTTGATATTGAAAAACAAAGGTATGATTTTCAATTAAACAAAAACTCCTTAGCAATAGACAAAGGAGCAGTTTTACCAGATAATATCAGTAAAATTGACCGCATAGGACGAAAACGAACAGAAAAGCCAGACTTAGGTTGTTACGAATATTTTGAAACAAATAATAAATAACTATCAAAAACTATACAATATGAAAACTATTGAAATAAATATAAAAATTGACTTTTGCCAGATAAATGAACTATCAGATAATGATAAAGAATTAATAAATAGAGCTATAGCTGCTACAGATAATAGTTATTCTCCATATAGTAGATTTAGTGTTGGGGCTGCTCTAAGATTAAACGATAACAGTATTGTAATTGGTGCAAATCAAGAGAATGCCGCATACCCTTCAGGGCTTTGTGCTGAACGCTCAGCTATATTTGCAGCTCAATCTCAAAGCCCTAATAAGGCAATAACAACAATTGCCATTGCTGCACGTAATGCATCTGGGATTCTAAAAAGTCCTATAGTTCCATGTGGCGCATGCAGGCAAGTAATTATAGAAATTGAAAATAGATACAATAGCCCTATACGCATTTTGCTATATGGCAAAGAAGGAATTTATATAATTAAATCTATTAAAGATTTACTACCATTACAATTTATAAGTAAGTCTATGGAATAAATATCATATTCTATATTGGACACACATAAGTCATTAATTGGTGATATAGTCAGGTCTATATTTTTATTATTGCTGTCCTGTAAATTCACTATTAGTTTATCACCTTTTTGTTTCAAAAGACAAAATAAACTGTAAAATACTTATTACTTTAGTCTTCATCACGAATTTGGTATGGGTTACTCTTATTCCCCTTCGGGACGGGGATAAGGATTTTTTGTAATACAAATAGCAATTTGTGGTACAAAGCTTACAAATAATAATATGCTAAATATTGCAAGCAACAATTGTAAAAAAAAAATATCTATAAAAAGCAGTGTAAAAATAGTTTAAGTTAAAGCTCAATAACGAATCTTAAAGAAACGCCTAACCATTTCTATAAGGATCGCAAAGACGGTTCTATAAGAATCACAGCAACGGTTTAAGTTAAACGATTGTCTGGCTTATTTATTATCTTATAAATATTTGTTTTACAAATATTTACATAGATGTGCCTTATGATTAAAATTATTTTTAAATATGGGTTATTATCTGTAATATATAGTTGTTAAATAGCGATATTTTTAAAATTGTTTTTGTATATATTTTTTACTATAAAATAATGTATAGTCAATTATATTTGACACATTATTTGTTCTTTAGTGTTGTCCTATAGTTGTAGATACATTTCCTTTACATAAATCTTTTGCAGTGCGTATTATTTGTAGAATATAGTTATCAAAGTCTTTTTGCGCAACTCTATTCCATATATCTCCTAATAGTGCAGCACCACCAAATCCATAATCATGTACGTTTCTTAACAGTTTTTGTGTTACTCCACCAAGTGCATAAACTTTTTCATCTATAATTCTATTTTTATTTGCTTCTAATAATTCCTCATGAGTAAATGCAGATTTATATCCTTGTTTAGATATACTATTAAATATAGGGCTAAGAAAAACGTAATTATATTTATTCTTTAAAATAGATACCTCTTTAAGTGAATGACAAGAAGCAGTTACTTTTCCTTTATATCCATTTGGTACCACTGGATTTCTTTTATTAATATGAATTCCACCTATATTATTATATTTTAAAGCAAGATAATGATAATCGTGTAAAACTATTCTATGATAAAATATTGGTGATATTTTTAATAACAATTTTATTGTATCTTTTTCAGTATAGCTCGGTTTACGTATATGCACTCTATCTATGCCTAAAGATAGTAATTTTTCTATAAGAAATGCCTCTCCAACAATGTATGTTGGAGAGGTTATTATTATTAACTTCATTTATATTGTTATCCTTTTATACGCTTGATAATCATTTCAGCAACCTTTTTACCAGACAACAACATACCTCCAAAGATTGGTCCCATGCGAGGCGTTCCACTTACTGCAGATGATGCCATACCACATACATATAATCCTGGATAAATTTCTTTAGTTCCTTCTACTACTTGTTGCTCACCTTGTGCAACATCTAAAGAACGCTCACCTATAACATCACCTGTAGATGTGTTTAGTTTTATTTCGTTCTTACGTGCTATAACTTTACATACTTCACTATCATGCCCAGTACCATCAATAACAAATTTTGCCATTATATTAAGCGGATCCACATGTAGTCCTTCACGCAATACAGGAGTCCAGTTTACAACCACACCACTCACTCTATTGTCTTTGTACACAACATCTTCTACCGAGTAGCAATTAAAAATCACTGCCCCTTCATGTGTAGCTTTGTAAAGCAATGCTGATGTACTCTCAATAGAATCTACTGTAAACAAATTGTCTTCGTATGGTCTATAAGTAATTCCAAAATCGTCAAGTATAGGTAATGCCTCTTTCTGTATAACAATTTGATTAAACATCATAGCACCTCCCCACATACCACCACCAGGTGATAGTTTACGGTCAAACAAAGCTACTTTTAGTCCAGCTTTTTTGAGATAATAAGCTGCAGCTATTCCTGATGGTCCACCACCAACTATTGCAACATCAAGCTCTAAACAGTTATTCAACTTTTCAAAATAGGTACTTACTATACCTTTAGATACTTTTTTTTCTATCATAATTATTAATATTATAAATTATCACAATTATCTAATGTTTTACTAATTTTAATAGCACAAAAGTTAGGGCCACACATTGTACAGAAGTCTTTCCCAACTTTATTAGATGTTTCCCAATACTGTTTTGCTTTTTCAGGATCAAGCGATAGATTAAACTGATCCTTCCATCTAAAATCATAACGTGCTTTACTCATTGCGTTATCTCTTAATGTTGCTCCAGGATGTCCTTTTGCTAAATCTGCGGCATGGGCTGCAATTTTATATGCAATAACTCCAGCTCTAACATCTTCTTTATCAGGCAATGCTAAATGTTCTTTAGGTGTTACATAACATATCATAGCGGTACCATACCAGCTTATCATCGAAGCTCCTATTGCACTTGTAATATGGTCATAAGCAGGTGCAATATCTGTCACTAATGGGCCTAAAGTGTAGAATGGTGCTTCGTGACATTTTTCCAACTGTCTGTCCATATTTTCTTTAATCTTGTGCATTGGAACATGGCCTGGTCCTTCTATAAAGGCCTGTACATTTTTATCCCATGCTCGTTCTACCAACTCGCCCATTGTATCAAGTTCTGCAAACTGGGCGGCATCATTAGCATCATAAGTACATCCTGGTCTGAGACCATCTCCCAATGAAATTGCAACATCGTACTTTGCACATATATCACATATATCATCAAAATGGCTATAAAGGAAACTTTCTTCATTATGCACTTGACACCATTTAGATATAATGCTACCACCTCTGCTAACAATACCTAATAGTCTTTCGTTTGCTAAATGTATATTTTTTAACCGTATTCCACAATGTATTGTAAAATAGTCGACTCCTTGTTCCGCTTGTTCGATAAGAGTATCTCTAAAGATTTCCCATGTAAGGTTTTCCGCTTTACCATCAACTTTCTCAAAAGCTTGATACATCGGTACGGTACCTACTGGCACAGGACAGTTTCTTAATATTCTTTCTCTTGTTTCATGTATATTATCTCCTGTAGATAAATCCATTAATGTGTCTCCGCCCCACTTGCAACTCCATATAGCTTTTTCTACTTCCTGTTCAATACTTGAGTTAGCATGTGAATTTCCAATATTAGTATTTATTTTTACAGAAAAATTCCTGCCTATTATCATAGGCTCACTTTCAGGATGATTTATATTAGATGGAAGAACTGCCCTTCCTCTTGCAATTTCATCACAAACAAATTTTGGGGTTATGGTAGTGTCAATACCTAATGCCTTACAATTCATTGTTTCTCTTATTGCTACATATTCCATTTCCTCTGTAATAATTCCTCGCTTTGCACAATACATTATCGTCCCTTTACGATTTTTAGTCCATGGTCTTCTGAGTTTAGGTAGCCCTCTATCCAAATCTATTTCTATATTTGGATCACTATAAGGTCCACTTGTATCATAAACTATAACAGGTTTGTTTGTTATAAGTTTTTTCTTACCATCAACAATTTTAACAGTCGGTGTAAGATTAATTTGTCTCATTCCTATTCTTAGATTTGGAAACATTTCACCCTTCATATATATTTTAGTAGATGAGGGATAGGCAATTTTCAATTGTTTATTCATAATGCTTTATTAATTTAAGTAGTTTTTTCATTTCATTTATAGGGTTTTCAGCAGATAAAACTGTACTACTAACAGCAATTCCATCAAGTCCTATAGTCAGTAAGGAATCAATATCATTAATAGTAATTCCCCCTATAGCTATAATGGGTGTTGTTATATTGTTTTGTCTCTTTTTGTTCAATATCGTAGTGTATCCTTTAAAACCTATTATTGGTGCTAAATTTGCTTTTGTTTTTGTATACCTAAAAGGTCCACACCCTATATAATCGACACCCTGCTGTACAAGATTGGTTATATCGTCAAATGTATTAGCAGTACCACCTATAATAATTTTATCATCAGATAGCATTTGTCGAGCCTCTTTAATTGGCATATCATTTTTTCCAAGATGTACACCAGCAGCAGATAGTTTATGTACAAGATGAACACGATCATCTAATATTAATTTTGCTCCATAATATTTACACATTATATGTATGTTATGACCTACTTTAATAAATTCTTCGTCTGAAGTTTCCTTCATACGCAATTGTATCCATTTACATCCAGCTTTTAAAGCTATCTCTGCTGATTGAAAGTAAGTAAAACGTTGTGTTTGATGTGTTATAAACTGCAACTTACTAATCATGTATTTTTAATTTTTCAGGTTTATAAAAATGATTTACAGGACCATATCCACTACCTATTTTTATCTTCATTCCCGCTTTAAGAGCATTAGTTATATACTTCTTTGCTTCACGTATTGCGTCTATTAGTCCTAATCCTTGCGCAATGAAAGCCGTTATAGCAGATGATAATGTACATCCTGTCCCATGGGTATTACGTGTAATTATTGTTGGTGAACTAAACTCTATTTTTTCTCCATTAGATTGATATAAACGATCTATTTTACCTTCTTCACTAATATGTCCACCTTTTACTAATAAAGCATTGCATCCTTGGGCAATAATTTTTCGTGCAGCATAATTTATTGAATCTACATTAGATATTTTTTCTCCAGATAATACTTCTGCCTCCATTATGTTTGGTGTTAACAGAGTTGCTATAGGTAATAATTCTTTTATAAAAACTTCTACTGCATTATCACTCATCAATTTGCTACCTGATGTAGAAACCATCACTGGGTCAACTATCAAAGGTATATCTGTATTTTCGATTAATATAGTAGCTATTTTATTGATACATTCAATATTGCCAAGCATACCAACTTTAATTGCATCGGGACGTATGTCTGTAATAACAGCATTCAACTGCGCTTCAACTATATTAGGGGATAGGTTTTCAATAGCATAAACACCTTTTGTATTTTGTGCAGTGACAGATGTTATAACAGAAAATGCATAACACCCTAATGCAGACATAGTTTTTATATCTGCTTGTATACCTGCTCCCCCTCCACTATCAGAGCCAGCAATAGTTAATGTCTTAAAATAATCCATAGCATTCACTTAAACATAAATAGCAAAATAATAAGGGAATGCCTTTATTTTAGGATATATAATAAACTATACTTTTACTCGTATTAAAGATTCCTACGGCAGCATTATCTGCATCAGGTATTACGGGTTTAATCTCAGCGCATTTCAATTAAAATGGCACCCCTTACGTTTTTCTTATAAGTCTATCTTGGTTGCAAAAGTAATAAAAAAAAATAAGTTTACAACTTTTTTTATAAAACTAAAGTTGTAAACTTATTTTAAGAGTTCATAAAATATAGACTATTATCTCATAATTCCAAGTTTATATTATTTTTTTTCTATCTTATCCATGCCTCTGGATTTAACTTTGCTCGTTCTTTACGCAACTGAAATTGAAGTATGCCACCATCATCAAGTGTACCTATAAATTGACCTGTACTAACTGTCTGACCTCGTCGAACATTTACATGTCCAAGTCCTCCATAGACAGAAATATAAGCTCCATGTCTTATCATTACAAGTACAGAACCTGCTATATATGATATAGCACTTACTTCACCTTTAAACACACTCCTTACTGGTGAACCAGCAGATGCTTTGATATCAATTCCGCTACTATTTAGTCGTATATTCTTTAATCCTTTAACATTATATGTTCCAAAATGAGTTATTATCCTTCCTAATACTGGCATAGGCAAACGGCCTCGATTATTAGCAAAGCTTCCTGTTGCAGCTCTATCTGCAGAAGTCATAAGATTAGAAGCCGAGTTGTTTTCGGCTCTTTGTGCTGCTGCTTGCTCTTTTGCTGCCCGATCTCTATCTACAGCTGCCTTACGTTCGGCGGCTATACGTGCTGCTTCAGCTTCTCGTGCTGCTTGAGCAGCCTTAGCTTTTTCTTGTAATGCATATTCTTTTGCCTTTTGCTCCTCAAGTTTTGCTGCAGTCTCTCTCTGTTGAGCTTTCTTTAGCTCACGTGCCTTTTTTGCAGTAGCCTCTGCTTCGGCTGCCTTACGTGCAGCCTCTGCTTCGCGAGCTGCCTTTTCAGCTTTACTCTGTGCTTCAAGCCGTTCCTTTTCTGCTCGTGCAGCTCTTTCTTGTGCTTCTTTTTTTGCTATCCTTTCTCGTTCTTTAGCTTCAGCTATTCGTCTTGCATTTTCACGTGCAGCTTGGGCAGCTACTGCCTTTTTACGTGCAATTTCTGCTGCTCTCCTTTTTGCTTCTGCAGCCCTTTCTGCAGCTTTAGCTTTTGCTTCTGCTATAGCTCTTTGACGAGCTTTTGCAATTTCTATCGAAACAAGTCTATCTATCTGAT
Source organism: uncultured Prevotella sp. (assembly GCA_946998295.1). Lineage (GTDB taxonomy): Bacteria > Bacteroidota > Bacteroidia > Bacteroidales > Bacteroidaceae > Prevotella. Next base: position 66,868 of record CAMPYS010000004.1, on the reverse strand, counting down.
TATTAATTATCTGTTGCTTCTTCTGACGTTCAGCTATTACTTTCTGTATTACTTTTTGATCTTTTTGTAAAGATGTTACTATATTTTGCTGAGCTGTCTTTTTTTGTTCTATCTTAGCTTTTTCTTGTCTACCCTTATATAATAAATTACGTTTGCCAATCCTTACATTATTTAACTGTACATGTTTTTCATCTATCTGCAATTGCTTTTGCTTTAAAAGTTCTCCTTGAGCTCTTTGGTATGCGGCATATTCTCTTACAAAACGCAATCTACGATACATTTGCGTTAAACTTTTTGCAGAAAATATAAACATCAACTTATCTTGTATGCTTCTATGTCTAGCCATATAGCGCATAGAACGTATAAAACGCGCACGCCTTTGCAAAAATTGAGCTTTAAGCCACTTTATTTGCCCTTTAATAATTCCTATATTACCATTAAGTTGCTTAATATCTGTTGATATTGTATTTATATTTTTTTTATGCTGTTCTATCTCTGTGTCAAGAGTTATTATTTTACGTAATCGGTTCTCAACATCTTTTTTATTTGCACTTAAATCTTTTTCACTTTGATGTATCTCTTTTTGTATTTGCTTAGTTTGCTGCTGAAGCCCTCTTATTTCTTTTGTAGCAATTATATTATTAACTTTTGACTTAGTTGTATGCTTCTTAGTGGATATCTTGCGTCTATCCTTTATTTGTGTATGCCTTTCATTTTGCCTTAATTGCATTTGTTTTTGCCTTGTTATATTATGCTTTTGTTGATGAATCGCTTTTTCAATTTGCCGAACATTTTTCTTAGGCTTTTGGGCAAAAGACATACACGTAAATAAAATTGCTATAATAAATATTATCCGTTTCATTTATATATCTGCTATTTTAGCTAATATTCCTTCTACACTTACTTTTTTATATCTACTTGATGGTTCTGTAAATAACTCCCAATCTTCTTTATCACTTGGTTTATCTAAATCAAAAATTAAATTTACCTTTTTCTTTGTTTTTGTTGCTGTTGTCTCAAAATATAGTTCGTGTGTCAAAGGATATTTTTTACTCCCAAAAGATCTAAAATTAGAATATTTCCAAGATAACATTGACATACCATATTGTCCACTATTATATTTAATTTCTACATTCGTAATAAATGCTGTTTCTTTTGATAAAAACCAATGGTAATCCATCTTTCCATCTTGCAAAAATATTTCGTCTTTAGATTTATTGGGGTCTGTATTAACAGAAAAACACTTTAAATCTTTTTCTGTTATACTCTGTTTGGACGGTAAAAATAATTGATTCCAAAATAAAGATTGGAGAGAATAAAAATTAATACCATTATTACGCAAAAAACTAATATCCTCATAATTGGCCTTTACATATTCCTTATGGATTCTATCTAAAAATAAAACATAATCCTTAGTAAATTCTATCCTTGCCACTTCAGTTCTAATAAATGGTAGCAAAAGTTGTAAACGTATAACTTTATCTCTATACATCTTTAATTTAGCAGGTAAATTAATTTGTTTTTGTTCTATATTTAAACTAAAATCTAAATCTGCTACTATAGTTTTTTGACTTATAGAGTTGTATGTTACTTTATGTAACAATCGTACATCTTGCTTTACATCTTTGTCATTTAACACATTAATGTTAAACTTTGTATCTTGTATATTTAAGTCAGTTACTGTCTTTTTTGCTACACAACTAACAAATGAAAATACAAGTAATGGTAATATTAAAAAATTATTTATCCTCATTCTACTAAGAATTTTTGTTGTTCTATCTTACGTTTTAAAGTCTCACTTTGGTTACCTTTCGCTTTAGATTTTTTCCAAAATTCTAAAGATTCTCGATTAAATCCAGCTTTATAGTATATATCACCAGCATGTTCTAATATTCCACTTTCAACATTAGCATTCGCTTTCAATAGTTTATCTATGTATTTTTTTGCTTCTTTATATTTACATTGTTTGAAAAGTATCCATGCATATGTGTCTAAAAAAGATTGGTTAGTAGGCTCTGCTTGCACAGTTTTATAACTCATCTTGGCAGCTTTCTCTAAATCATCTCCATACAAAGATATATAATACGCATAATTATTAAGTGTGTAACTGTCATTAGGAGATAGACTTATAGCTTTATCATACATTTTAAATGCATCTGTATACATTTTTTTTTCTATGTATATTTCTCCCATAAATGAGCATACAGTTGCAACCACTGTTGTATCAGAACTATCATCAACATGTGTAAAAAAGTCATTAAATAATTTCAAAGCTGCATCATTATTTTTTTGCTGATAATAAACTATTCCCTCATAAAAATAAAATGCTATGTTTGTTGGCTCTATTTCTTGACCTTTTTTTGATAAAGATAATGCTTTATCAAGTTTGTTATTGTCTATTAAATTAGGTATATATGATGCCAGTACGTTAGTTAATACGCTAATATCGTCTGCATAAAGCTGTATAAGGGTATCATAAACTTTATATATTTCTGAACTATTTGCTTTAATTTTTTTCAAATATTCTAACTTTAAAATAAGTATATCGTATTTATCTTTTGCTGTAGATAGTGCTTTATCAAATAAGTTCAGAACTTTGACTGAATCTTTATAATTCTTTTTTTTACTATCTTGAACTTTTAAAGCCAATAATTGTGCTTTTTTTATCTCATCTACTTCGGTAGAGGATAGTAATTGATTTATTATTCCATTTCTTTTTATATTGTTACCTATTTCGGTATAATAATCCAATAGGGTTAACTTTGCATCTATATTGTCTGCATATTTTTTTAATACTGATTGAATTACATTAAATGCTTCCTTTAATCGTTTATATCTTAATAACCAGTTAGCATTCATAAGTTGATAATCTAAATTTTCTGGATACCGATGTAAAAGGGATAACAAAGCAGTATGTTCTTTTTTAATGTCTCCCATTTGGGAATAAACCCCCATTTTGCGTAAAGTTATTTCTTTATAATCTCCTCCTAATTTATCCATTTCATCAATGACTATAAGCATATTCTTATAATCTTTATTCGCCTCATATAATGCATACATAATATCTAATAACTTATCGCGGTCATAAGTTGATAGATTGTATATTTTTTTTAAAATGAATAAAGTTTTATTAATCTCATTATTCTCATAGTAAAAACCTGCTAATGCCTGTAAATATATTAAATTTTTAGGCGATAATTCTGAAGCTCGCTCTAAAAACTTTCTTGCATTTCCCCCTTCATTAACCAATAGTAAATAATCAGCTATCTTATAATAAACTTCAGCAGCCTTAGGGTTAAGTTCAAGTGCATAGCTCATCAAATCAAAAGCTCCACTAGTGTTACCTTTCATTTCTTGAACTAAAGCTTCTAAATAAATATAACGATACTTTTCGATAGAATCAGTATTTTGCTTAGCTTGCAACTTAATAAGACTAAAGAGACAAAAAAGTAATAAAATTATATTCTGCCTTTTAAATTCCCTTATCACTTTTAACTCGATTTTGTTGTTTGTATATATTTTTTTAACTAAATCATTTTACGCCTGTATGTCCATATCCACCTTCACCTCTTTGCGTCTCATCAAGTTGATCTACAATTTTCAACTCTACTTTAGCATAAGTAGATATTACCATTTGTGCAATTCGTTCTCCTGGATTTATTTTAAAATTAGTAGTAGAAAAGTTTACTAATAAAACTTTTAATTCTCCCCTATAGTCTGCATCTATCGTGCCAGGAGTGTTTAAAACTGTAATTCCATATTTTAAAGCTAATCCACTACGTGGGCGTATTTGAGCTTCATAACCTTTAGGTAATTGGATATAAAGACCTGTTGGAACCAATACTCGTTCTAATGGTTTTAATACCAATATCTCTTCAATATTTGCACGCAAGTCCATGCCTGCACTCATGGATGTTGCATAATTTGGTAAAGGTTGTTTGCCTTTGTTTATAATTTTTACGTAAAGCATTATTATAATGATATTTTATTTATTTGCAAAAATAACTATTTATAGTTTAAGTATGGTATTTTAAACTATAAAAAGGCATAAATTAGGCATTTTTATTTACCTTTGCTTATAAATATAAATATAAGTAAATAATATGGAATGGGAAAAACTTATATCCAATAAGAGATTAGGACAAGAACATAAACATATAGAAAGGCATGATGATAGGTCTGAATTTAAACGAGATAGCGACAGACTTATTTACTCTGCTCCATTTAGAAGATTACAAAATAAAACACAAGTATTTCCACTTCCTGGAAGTGTTTTTGTCCACAACAGACTTACACATTCATTAGAGGTAGCCTCATTAGGAAAATCACTAGGAGATGATGTGGCAAGGAAACTTATATCTAAACATAAAACACTACAAGGAACACTATTTGAAGAAATAGGTACTATTGTACAAACTGCATGTTATGCGCACGATATGGGTAATCCGCCTTTTGGACATAGCGGTGAAAAAGCTATTCAATCTTTCTTTACAGAAGGTCAAGGAAAATTGATAAAAAAGCACTTAAGCAAAAAAATGTGGAATGATTTAACACATTTTGAAGGTAATGCTAATGCTTTCCGATTATTAACTCACCAATTTGTAGGAAGAAGATGTGGAGGATTCGCCATGACATATTCTACACTTGCAAGCATTGTAAAATACCCACACTCCTCATCATTAGCTGGAGAAAAAGGAAAATTCGGATTCTTCACAACAGAGGAACCTATTTATAAAAAAATAGCTGATGAGCTCGGAATTATTTGCAAGGAAAATAACGAAAATGGTATAAAATATTCACGTCATCCATTAACATATCTAATGGAGGCTGCTGACGATATCTGCTATGAAATTATGGATATTGAAGATGCACATAAACTAAAGTTGCTCTCATTTGAGGAAACAAGAGAACTATTGTTAGGATTCTTTGATAAAAAAACAAGAGAAAAAATAAAAACTGATATTGAGTCTGAAGGGGTTACTGATATTAATGAACAGGTAGTATATTTCAGAGCAAGAGCTGTTGGACTTTTAGAAGCACTTTGTGTTAATATATTTGTAGAGAATGAAGAGTCTATACTTGCAGGGGATTTTAACAGTTCACTTATCAAAAATTTGCCAGAGCAACAAAATACAAACTATAAGCACTGTATTAAAACATCTATAGAAAAAATTTATCGAAGTCGTGAAGTGTTAGATATTGAATTATCAGGATATAAAATTATTGAGACTCTTATGAGTACACTTATTGAAGCAGCGATAAATCCGTCTAAATTTCACAGTCAACAAATAATTAGACGTTTCTCAACACAATATGATATACATAATCCTATACTATCTGAAAGGATTATGGCTGTTATTGACTATATTAGTGGCATGACTGATATTTATGCCTTAGATATATATCAAAAGATTAATGGTATAAGTATACCTATTATTTAAAATCGCACATAATGGAAAATAAATATCGAAAAATATTTCCAGACTTAATGACTGGAAAGAAAATATTGTATATACATGGTTTTATGTCATCAGGGGCAACTCATACTGCTGAAATATTACAGGAATGTATGCCTAATTCATCGATTATTTCTCCTGACATTCCTATACACCCTCAAGAAGCTATTGATTTGCTTCGTAAGATACAAAAAGAAAATAAACCTGATCTCATCGTTGGAACATCAATGGGAGGTATGTATACAGAAATGCTATACGGAACGGATAGAATATGTGTAAATCCTGCTTTTCAAATGGGAAGTACTATAACAGAGAATAATATGCTCGGCAAACAAGTATTTCAAAATCCAAGAAAAGATGGAATACAAGAGGTTATCATAACAAAATCTATACAAAAAGAATACAAAGCTATAACAGAATGTTGTTTTAATAATATAACTAAAGAAGAACAGGATAGGGTTTACGGACTTTTTGGCGACAAAGATGAAATTGTACATACATTCAATCTATTTGCAACACATTATATTAATGCTATTCACTTTCATGGTGAACACAGACTAATAGAAAAAACTATACTTCACTATCTTATACCCGTAATAAGATGGATTGATGACAAACAAGAAAACAAAGAAAGAAAAACTATTTTAATCGATTTAAACGCTACAAAAGATAATTTTAATAAACCAAAATCGGCATTACAAAAGGCATACGAAATACTAATTGAAACATATAATGTGTTCTTCATAGTGCCTGCTCCTACTAATTACCCTGCAAGATTAATTGAAGACCAAAAATGGATAGAACAAACTTTTAGCGCACCTGCGTGGAATCACATTATATTTTCAAATCAACCCGAAATGGTTATTGCAGACTACCTTATATCTACAAAAAATATAAAAGAATTCATGGGTACTTGCATAAAATTTGGTAACAATGATTTTAAAACATGGGAAGATATTATTATCTATTTTAAACGATTAAATGGACAATAATATAATGAAAGATAAAAAAGAAGTAGCCAAAGAATTATTCGATAAAATTAAATATATTTTATCAAATAAATATAATAATAATATTAACCACATAATACATGAATGTTTAGTACAAATTTGCTATCAAGGGCTTAAAGACTCTAAACATACTTTTGGAAACTTAACAGCTCAAGTAGATAAACTGTGTTGTGATAACAAGTTTACTCCGCAAGATACAGCAGCAGTGCATGCTATGAGAATTAGAAGTAATTCTATTAGTCCTATAAATGAAAATGACTTATTATATGACTGCAGAGCACTATCACTACTTATTTCTACTGTTTTCAACGATAAAATACCTAAATATATACATAATAAACTACCTCTAACACCTAAACAAAATACGCGTAATTTAAATAAAAAAATAAAAAAGCTAAGGGGTATTGTTAGAGAATTTAATGATAAAGATATAAAGATTTCTATCATGAACTATGCTGATGAAATAGAGGATTTTATTGTCAGATATTATGATAAGGATAATTTTACTAACTTTAAATATTTAGATAGAATACTTAAAAAGGGTATGCAACTGAATTTGCTTGACTGTAATATTAAAAATAATATTATATATGCAGATTTAATTATAATTGAGCCTGATTTCATAATGGATGTTTCGACTATTGCAAATTGTTTTGAAGAGTATGGACACCACCCACTACTATATATAATAAAACGGCTTAAAGAAGGAGTAAATAATAAATATACTGTATTTGGTAATTTTGCTTCTATGTTACTTGATAATATTGTTAACTATAATAACTATGATAATGCTTTACCTTATTACTTAAGAAATAGTGCTTTAGAAATTGCAGCTGCTAAAGATATAGACATAAATGAATTAAAACATAATGCAGAAGAACAAGCAATAAATATTCAAACTATAACAAAAGAGATTCTCAAAAAGTATGATAACTCTAAAATAATAATTGAACCTACTTTTATATGTGAAGCTCTCGGCTTACAAGGACGTATTGATTTAATGACCACAGATTTTAAACTAATTGTTGAACAAAAATCGGGTAAAAACTTTTTCCTTGAAAATAATTTTTCTAATAAACATGGATCGTTACACATTGAAAAACATTATGTACAACTGTTACTTTATTACAGTTTAATAATACATAATTTTACAATTGATGATAGTAAAAAAATTAACATTTTCTTATTATATTCAAAATATAATCTACCCAAAGGCTTTTTAGAGGTAACCCCTTTTAAAAAACTTATTTTTGAAGCTATTAAATTTCGTAATCAAATCGTTTCAACTGAATTTTGGCTATCAAGAAATTCTTGTGAAAAACTATTTCGTAACCTTAAAGCAAGTTCATTAATAACAGAAGCGATTAATCCGTCATTTTTTCAAAAATATATAGAGCCACAACTTAATAATACAATACAAAATATACAAAAGCTAAATATGCTTGAATCTGCATACTTTAGTAGAATGATAAGGTTTGTTATAAAAGAAGAAATATTATCTAAAGTGGGTATAAGTGAATACACTGGAAATGCTATGGCTGACTTATGGAATATGCCACTAAAAACAAAATTAGATACAGGTAATATTTTAACAGATCTTAAAGTAATTAATAAAGAAAAAAGCTCCGAAAAAAATGGATATGATATTATCACTCTAAAAAATAAAAATAAATGCGATGAATTCATACCTAATTTTAGAAGAGGAGATATGATAATACTCTATAAATACACATCTGAAAAAGAAATAGATGTAAGAAGCTATATTTTACTTAAAGGAACTATTATAGATATCGAAACTCAAAACATAAAAATTCAACTTAATAATGGACAAAAAAATTCTGAATTTATTACAGGCTTCCCATACGCTATTGAACATGCAACAAGCAATATTAATACCTCAATTGCTATTAGTGGGCTTAACACTTTAGCTAAAGCAAATAATGATAGACGAAATTTACTTCTTGCACAAAGAAGACCTCAACAAAATAAAAATGTAACTCTAAATAAATACTATAATAAATATTACGATGAAATCGTGCTAAAAGCAAAACAGGCTAAAGATTATTTTTTAATAATTGGACCACCAGGAACTGGTAAAACTTCAATGGCTCTACAATTTATTGTTAGAGAACATTATAATGATAATATTTTATTAATGGCATACACAAATAGAGCTGTAGATGAAATATGCCAAATACTTGAAGATAATAATTTTGAATATATAAGGCTTGGTAATGAAAATAGTACAGGTAAAAACTTTATACATAGGCTAATAAATAATAGCATCAAAGATACAACAGATATTGATAAAATTAAAGAAAAAATTATTAATACAAATATTATTGTAAGTACAACTGCGACACTTTCAAATAAACAATATATACTAAATATTAAACATTTTCAATTGGCAATTATTGATGAGGCAAGTCAAATCCTTGAACCTAATTTAATTGGAATACTTGCTGCTAAAGATTTTAATGATTATAATGCTATCGATAAATTCATACTTATTGGAGATTATAAACAGCTTCCAGCAGTTGTGTTACAAGATGAAAAAGAGTCAAAAGTAGACAATATACAACTAAACGACATTAAATTATATAATTGTGCGGACTCACTATTTCAAAGACTAATAAGAATAGAAAAGTCTGCAAATAGGACAGATTTTATAGGTACGCTAAACAGACAAGGTAGAATGCACCCAGAAATAGCAGAATTTCCAAATAACATGTTCTATAAAAATGAAAATATTAAAACAGTTCCCCTGAAACATCAAAAAGAAGAAAAACTAAAATACAACATCAATAATAATAATAATCTTATAGATAAAATACTCGCTGAAAACAGATTAATATTCATTCCTGTTACACCTATTAAAAACTATTACTTATCAGAAAAAAATAACATCAAAGAGGCCAAAATTATAGCTAAAATAGTAAAACACCTATACTATATTATAAACAATAAATTTAATCCTAACAAATCTATAGGAATAATAGTTCCATATCGAAGCCAAATAGCTATGATAAAAAAAGAAATAGAACTATTCAATATTAAAGAGCTAAAACAAATAACAATAGATACTGTAGAACGATATCAAGGTAGTCAAAGAGATGTAATTATATTTTCTACCACAATAAAAAATATATCGCAATTAGATTTTCTTACAGCTAATACTTTTACAGAAGATGGTATTAAAATTGATAGAAAGCTAAATGTTGCTATAACGCGTGCTAAACAACAACTCATTATAACTGGAAACGAAAACATCTTAAAGGTAAATGATATCTATAAAAAACTAATTGAATTTATATCTAATAAAAAAGGAATATTTGATATACAAAATATATTATACAAATAAATAGGGATATTCCTTAATCGAATAACTAATTATTTGTAAGCATGTTATATTATTTGCACCTTTAAATTGCATAAAATAATTGATAATGTGATGGAGAAGTCTCATTTACCAATGACATCTGACCACCATTCTCTAACTATAGAAGCTGCTATTAGATTTATTGAACAAAGGAATACTGGACTTAGGGATAAAAACGTAGAACTGGAGCAAAAGTTCCATCATATTTTTGAACTTGAGCGCATGGTATCATCAAGACACGACAGGGTGAGCATCTGTGTCAGCATCCCTCATCCGTTTATATTAGGGTGAAGATTAGAATCATATTATTGCTGTCCGGTAAAACTTTTTCAAACAAAATAAATTAGGGCTGACACATCTCACGAAGTATCAGTCCTTTTGGTTATCTTTGTTTTTACTAAAATAAAACATAACCATGAACAAAGATAGTCATTTTACCGGACAGCAATAGTTCTTAATCTCTATTTTTCGTCTTGAGTTAATCTTAAAATGCTCTGCTAATTTTAAGATCACTATCCTATTCTAAAAGTATAGGATGATAGGTGGTGATGATTAAGAGCAAACCCTTATGTTATTACATTGTGCTACCACCCCACATCATTTAATAACCTTTTTCCCATTGACAATATACACGCCTTTAGACAAACGAGATATGTTCTCTTTACCCTCTCCAACTTTAACTCCTTGAAGATTATATATAACATACCGAGAAGGATGTGCCACTGTAGAAACAGGAATACCCAATCCCACATCATCCAATACAACAGCCAGTGACTTCACACCATTGTTTTCATTATTGAGATTAGACTCTACAAAAGCAGAAAAACAATCAACAGTTGGTGTTTGAGACAATTCAAAGCAATTTGTTTTTGCATTATAGAGATAAGCCGAAACTAGCTGACGTTGACCAATAGTCCCAACAAAACTATAATTGTCAGAGCCGAGAACACTCTTGATTTGCTGATTGATTTCTACATCCTTGCCATAGATTGTCAGCAACATGTCTGTTGCTATGCTATGAAGATTATTTATTTTCATAAGATAAGGACAATAATCTTCTATTTGCTGAGTTGTGTTAAAATAAAGCTTGTTTTCTTGCTCATGAACAAAATTATAGACATGTAACTCGGCAGGTTGGTTGTTTATTTTTATGGCAGCAGGGACAAAAGGCAAAGAGATAGTAGTCCATGCGCTTCCTGCATCCTTACCATTGGCAACAAAAGGACGCAGACATTTAATTTCTCTTGCTGTAAAATTGCGCAATATCTTTATGGGCTGGTTAGTGTATAATGTTATCTTCTGTGCTTCATCTCCCAATATTACATTCTTGTCTTTCAAAGCCTCTGGCACTGGACTTGATTCATGCAGATAATATAAACAGTTGGTATTGTTACTCGGCCTCAACTTTGTATCATTCTTCACGATCAAATCATACATATCTACCGCTATGGCCCCTGTTAAGTCAATATCCGCTTCTGGATCAAGAGCCATGGATGTTCCATCTGATAGGTACTTCATCACAGCAGCTTTGCATGTAATGGCACCATTGCATATAGCCTTACCCTTTTGATAGATACCTTCGTACCCCAATAATGTTACGATATATCTCGTTCCTGGTACCAAGTTATCGAAAGCAAAAGGTATATCGATAGTCTTTCCTGCGGGAATGATAACATTTAGCTGTTTCATCTGTATATCTCGTTTTTCTCCTACTAACGCAATGAGCAAATCACGGTCATAATCATCTGTTGCCGTATTTTTAACCTCAAACCGTCCTTCTATGTGCGTGCCATACAGTTCATTCGACTTTTTAAGACTACCGTTTGTGCAGAATACCGATGCTGTTAATTTAGCATCTGGTACGTTCTTTCCCTCTACAACATCCACTTCTCCTTTACCTACAAAATCAATGTCACGATCTTGCATATTGTCCCAAACATTAATGCGATATTGCGTTTTCTGATTCGCTACATCGGATTGAAAACTCAATGGTACTTCTACCGTTGCACCAGGTGCTATAGATAAGCCCAATATTGAACGTTTGTTGCCGAACACAAAACTTAACGAACCTGTAAAATCTGGACCGACATTCTTTATTTTTGCCATAGCCGTATAAGTTCTGCCCGTTTTGATTACTTTTGGCATATCAATGGAAACCAATTTCAAGTCGATGGTTTGAGGATTGATGATGGAAGCATTCAACTGTGTTTCCGTAATATGTAAGTTACATACCGACTTCTCTGCACCAGGACAAAGTTGCCAAGTTTTTGACGTCTTTTCTTTACAAACGGGCAATAACTGATAATCACCTTTCATGCCTGCACCAAAATTTTTCAAAGTTACCTTGTAAAAAGTCCTTTTAGGGGTGATTGGCTCGTAGGAGATAACATCGCTCTCATGTACCACCTGAATCATCTTACCGTTTTTATATAAAGCCACACCCATTTGTCCTTCAAAGGGCAACAGCATGTAATTGAACACCTCATAAGACATAATAAGACTTTTAAAACCTTGTTCAATTCTTTTTCTTGACATCTTGCTAATACCGCGGAGATGCAAGTCTATCACTGTCATGGCATCCTTCGACTCTTCACCTTCATTCGGTTTTACACCTAAAATAGCACATTGGCCTAATGAATATCCTCCCTCAAACGATCCTATTCCTTGTTGGTCAGGATTGAGAACTGACAAACGGAAATATCCATCGGACAAACCGCCCCATCCCCAGTTAATGTGAAAGTAATCACCCGACTCGTATCCATCGCATACAAATTCGTGTCCACCTCCTGTTGGTGTTACGCCTCCATACAGTACAGGACGACCTTCTTTCAATTCCTGATAAATCATGTTGTTCCATGTCTTTGAGGTATATCCACTACGGTCAGCATAACGTGCCGTCTTGCTATATCCAAAATAATGTGTCAATGCATATGGCAACTCAACGGCAACCGTTCCTGATCCACCTTGCTTGGCAGTAGCATAGTCCATTTCCGTTGAGACACCGCAATATTTCATCAATTTTGCCACAGCATTTTTCTGTTCTCGAGTGGCACTCTCACCGTACACTCGCAGCATATTTTTCCAATCGAATGTCGTTTTGGGTAACATGTCCAAAACCTTTCCTATCTTCGGACTCTTGTAACCAGGTATCGTATCGAGGGTTTCTCCTTGTGGGCATTTATGATAATACATTACTTGCGCCATGGCAGTAGCAACGCATCCTGTTACTGTTCGCTCAAAAGCCCCCATTGGGCAGGCATCATTATATGGTGAGCCTTGGCTCCAACGTGTTTCGATAAGCGGATGAATAGAACGTTTCACGTTCAATCCTACACGAGTTTTAGGAGCAGTTTTTAGATTTTTTAATTGTAATCGGACAGCCGTTTTTATCTCATGCTCATACAAACTAAGTAAGTCTTTTAATTGCACAGGAATGTTATTTACGTCAAACATCCCCGTATAGGCATATCCCAAGACAGCGTCTGTGCGATCGTCTGCCGACGTGATGACAAAGCCTTGCCCGTTTCCATTGTTGAAAACATAATAAGCGTTGGGACACTGCATGACCATTTTTAATTGGTTGCGCTGGGATTTTGCACGAGTGCTTGTCGTTGATTGTTTTTGCTTCAAAAATCGCATGGCCAGCTTCATGGCCTCTTGCTTTCCGATGGGATTGGCATTGGCCAAGGTGGAAATGGCGATTAAAACGAATAATAGAGTTTTCTTCATTGTTGATTTCTTTTGCAAGCACATGATCGTTGCTTGCGTAAGTCTGTAAATAAAGTATGGCAAGGGTGTTACGGTTTCTTTGCCGTAAGCTCCCTTGCCTTATACTGTCGTGATGTATTAAGATTTTGCAAATTTGACAACTTTGCTTCCTATTTTGGCTATATATTCGCCAGCGGGCAACGTGTTCAGGCTGATAGTCTTGTTGCCTCTTACCACATGGGTTGCCACCAATTGTCCTGTTACGCTGTACACGCAAACTTGCTCCGTGCCATTGTTTGTCGCCCCCTCAATGATTAGGCAGCCATTGCTAAAGCTAATGTTCGCTTGGTCATGGGTGATTTCTGCGATGCCATCCGTTTTCTTCTCTACTGCCGTGTTTTCTTCATAACTACATTCGGTTTCATCCGTAGATTCACTCATGGGAACATGCTTAAAAGCCTTGTTGAGCGGAAGGTGGTTGAAGTACATACAGTTGCGCGGACCTATGTAAAGGCGGTCTCCTTCTGATTGCACCAAAGGAATGAACGTATGTGCGGCCTCGTACTGTTCATCGCCTTCATCGCCATAGCTGAATGTGTAAGAGAAAGCTTCTGTTCCTGTGTTCGTGATGTCTCCATTGTCATCGTACACATACTTTAGCTCCATGGGTGTGCTCTCCGTCATTTCTTCTCCTGGAATATATTTCAAACCTACCATGCGGTCATCAATGTTTTTATCGTATTCAAACACTTCTTTCCATACATTGTTGCCGTTACCCATCGTAAAACTAAAGATTTGTTCACGTCCCTTATTATCGTAAGTTATAGTAGTATGGCGATCTGCGTAATCTTCTAATTTGAGATTTTTCTCATCAAACTGCACATCATTAGTTTTTATCACACGCATCTGAGCATCGTACTCATATGTAGAACGCACATCTTCCATCAATACAAGATTCCCTTCTTTATTTGGTTTTAATGTAAATCTATGATGGATCTTAATGAATCCATTGTTGTCACGATCGTAAATGTCGCGTCGATCTTCTAACTGTTCGCCATCTGGCTTGACGGTATAGCGTGTTTCTTCTTTCAAATAGCCATTCGCATCATAAGTGAACTTGATGACTTCCGTTGGTTTGTCATCTCCGGTAGATTCCACTTCTGTCAGAAAGCCATAATCATCATATTTATATTTATAGACTTCTGAACCTCCAAACGTACTCCATTGCGCAAGACGATGCGTATGAACTTTTGGAATAGCTCTATAATAATTTGGAGCTTTCTTATTTTGGGCGTTAACGCCTAAACACAATACTGCCAAAAGTGCAGATAGTAAAATTTTTTTCATGTTAGTTAATTGTTATTTTGTAAAAGTATAAATGTATCTCTATAATATAGTAATAATAATGCGCAAACTAAATGCAGTACACACATTTTAGTATAATCTTTTATGAGTTGCAAAAGTACGTCTTATCAATATAATGAGCAATACCTATTAATTGTGATGTTTTTCAGACATACCTAATTGTAGGTAAAAACATAAGTTGACTAAGATATTAAGCTGTTTTTCTGTATATTAGTTAATCAAAACTTTATATTTGTAAAATTATCAATCGGTGTCTTTTAGGCTGTCAGCTTGGTAATATAAGTAGGATAAGAAATATACGAATATATATATATTATTAGCAATTATTGTTCTATAAGGATAAGTATAATATATTTACAACAGACGTCTCACCTTAGACTTATTCGTCAGTAAACTTAATTTTGATTTCAAATACGACAAATATGAGCAAATTTAGCATTGTAATGTAAGTCAATTCGTTACATATTTTACGTCTTTTTTATCTCATTAATTGTATTGAGAATCTCAAAAATAAGTACTTTTATCTATTATCGACACCATCTTATTACCTTAAAGTCAGTCAATAGTAACAAATAACAGCAATAAGCCATATTAATAGTTATGTCATACCATTGTTTTTTCTTAAATTTTCACTATTCTTAGTCTA
This sequence comes from uncultured Prevotella sp., assembly GCA_946998295.1. GTDB lineage: Bacteria > Bacteroidota > Bacteroidia > Bacteroidales > Bacteroidaceae > Prevotella. The sequence goes on along the minus strand of CAMPYS010000004.1, from coordinate 51,304 downwards.
TATTTTCAAATGCTCATCATATTTGCCTATCATTTTTTCAATTTTAAAGATTTTAAAATTGAGTTTTATAGTTATTTCTTAGGATAAAATGTATATTTTCTTATGTTTTAAAAGTCTTTTTTTCTACTTTTTATACAATTTATTTTTCCGTATAAGTAGTTTTTTACCTATATAGGGTTTGACATTTCTCGTCTACCTATAACTTATTACTTCTCTAATAACTCATTTTATCTGCAGAAGAAAAAATACATAAAAATAGGTATTTTGCATTTTTTTTCATATTCGTACTTTTGCAACCAAATTTATAACACTCATTATTATTTAAACAATTATTAAAATGAAAAAGAAAAAAATGACTACCGCCCTATTCTTGGGCCTTACAGCCATGATCTTTACATGGACTTCGTGTGATAAATCAGAGGATTTATCCGGAAAGAAGCAAAAAGAAGAACAAAATGTGATCCGTAAACATGCCGATATTTTGTTGCAAGAAAAACAAATGACCAACTACGACAAGTGGGTTTATATTGATTTGGAAAGTGGCAAGACTGAAACCAAAACGGATTATCGTAAATGGGTGTATGGCATGATGAACAGAGAAACAGGCGAAATACAACAGATTACTAAAGAGATACCCGAGCGTGCAAATAATGAACCAAAGAAGTGGCACATAGCTTTCCACTTGTATGACCCTATGACCAATGGCGGAGAGGTAATGATTGCAGGTAAAGATACTACCTCTATTGACCAAATCACTAAACTTCCCAAAGGTGGAACATGGACAAAAGACAAGCAAGTATGGATTTTGGTAGATATGGCAGGTATGATGCAGATGCCTCCAACAATGGGATACAGTAAGGGATTTTCTAATCCAAAACTGCATCAATATATGCGTCGTGTTACAATGGGTCAATATGAAATGGCAAATAAAGGGCGCATCTTTATTGTAAAATTCAAGGATGGAAGTTTTGCAGCCATCAAATTTACAGACATTACTGATGCAACAGGTAAAAAGAAACAAGTGTCATTCGACTATAAGTTTGTTCAAAAGAAATAAACTCTTGTGAAGAGCCCCCTTTCATTGCGCTAATAAGGGAATGAAAGGTGGCTTTTTGCTTTTGTCAAGGAAACAAACTCTATAGACTAAATGCTCCTCCTCTGAAAAGCGTTATTACCTATAAATCTTTCGCTGTAATACCACTCAATATATACAATAATAAGATAAGAAATAAACAAACTATCAAAGGTCGGGAACTCTTATCTATTTTTTCGTCATTTTCATGAATAAAATATTCTCGCTCTACTTATTTATAATAACCCAATTTATCACAACCTCCACCAAAGCCGACATTGCAACCTCTCGCTATACCATTCGTGGAATAGTAACTGATGAATGCAATAGTCCGCTACCAGGAGCACTCATTGTGGTTTCTGGCACTACCATCAAGCAAGGAACCAACAGCAAGGGTATGTTTGAAATTACTGTAAACGAAAATCGTAATTATGACATTACAGCTTCGTACGTAGGCTTCCAGCCCAAACATATCATTGCACGCCCTGAACAACACGTCATCATATCGCTGTGCCCCTCGCAAACTAATCTGAACGAAGTGGTCGTAACAGGTACCCGTAGTGACCGTCCATTAAAAGATATGCCTGTGCTGACACGAGTTATTTCAAGACACGAAATAGAAATGATAAATGCCATAGACCTTACTACACTGCTGCAAACGGCATTACCAGGATTACAATTCTCGTACAATGATATGTCACAAGCTACTGAAATTACTTACCAAGGCTTAGGTGGAAAGGCAGTACTCTTTTTGATCGATGGTGAAAGAATTAGTGGTGAAGGTGGTGCTAACAACATAGATTACAGCAGGTTCAACGTAAACGACATAGAACGGATAGAAATAGTACGCGGTGCAGCCGCTACATTATACGATAGCAGAGCCATTGGGGGTGTTATCAATATCATTACACGCAAAGGTATCCGCCCCGTTACCGCTCGTGTTTCCAGTCGCTATGCAGGACGAAACGGCGAGATGTACTCTGTTTCGGCAGGTGTCAATCGTAAAAATTTTTCAACACTCACTTCGTTTGGGTATCGCAAACGCGAATCATATACAATTGCTGACAGTATTGGTAAAGTGCGTGAGACACTTTTATCAAACGGAATAGTTAAGCGTGATACGTTGCCTGCATACCAATCTACCATTCATGGATACCGCATATTGGATGTCTCTCAAAAATTGTCATATGTATTCAACGACCAGCTACGTGCCGATTTTCGAGGTTCGTACTATAACAATAGGCGTCCAAGCAATGAATACAAAAAATTACATCAGGTTTATACAGATTTGACCTTGAGCGGAAAACTATTTTACATACCTACCAACAATCAAAATATAGAACTTTCCATAATACGTGACGACTATCAAAAAACTAACGTGTTTGACAAGGTAGACATGATAGAACATGTGTATCGCAACATCAACACAACTGGAAGGCTGTATTATTCGGGTACGTTTAAAAAACATACCATAAGTGCAGGTGTTGACTATGTTCGCGAAGACTTGAAACATTACTTTCTGCCAGACACTACACAAATGCACACAAAGCAATTTTCTTTCTGTTTTCAAGAAGATTGGAAACCGTTACAGCAACTTAACATAGTGGCAGGTGTACGTGGAGATAAGGTTACAAAATATAAGTTGCATTTTACGCCCAAACTATCTGTCATGTATCGACCTTTTACATTTATTACTGCTCGTGCTGGCTATTCGCAAGGATATCGTGCGCCCAACCTAAAAGAATTGTATCAAGAGTGGACGATGGGTGGACTTATACAAATGTCTGGAAATCCTAACTTGAAACCAGAAGTGGGAAGCCAATTGTCTGCATCTGTCGAATATGATAAGAATGGGTTAAACCTTTCTCTATCTTCCTACTATAATAATTATCTCAACAAGATAACTTATGCATATGTACATCCTGAAAAAAACATGGATATGAGGTGGGAAAATTCTGGCAATGTTAGGACATTTGGAGTGGAAGCAACAGCCAATTATAAGTTTGTCTGGGGATTACAACTTGCTGGAGCATATACGTATATTACCGATTATAATAAGAAAAATGGATATAACCTATCATGGTTGCGTCCACATAGTGCCAAACTAAGTGCCATATATTCGAAGAAATGGGGAAAGACAATAGAAACATTCTCTCTCTACACTAACTGGGTATCGGCTCTCTCTACCTACACTTACAAAAGTAATAAAGATGAGCAGACAGGTAAAGATATTGAAAGCTTTACACGAGAATCTTTTGACGCGCGCACTATCTGTTCGCTCAACTTTCGTTCACAATTACCTCATGGCATTACAATTGGTATCATGATTGATAATTTACTGAACTATAAGGATAAAGCCGTAGACTCAGGATTACAATATCCACAAAATGGTCGTACTTACGTTGCGACACTTTCAATTAATATTGCAGATATGCTAAAGCTATAATCATATTATAACATTATGAAAAAGAAAATTATCATTACCGCTATTACTATAATAGTCATTATTTTAGCGATATGGGGATGGAATCATTGGTTCTCATGTACTCGTATTGCATTTGTTAATTATCAAGCTATTGAACTTGCTCAAATTAGTCGCGCCAACGAAAATGGAATGATTAAGATAGAAAATTTAAGTGTAGAAAATCTTGACAAACTCAACAAATACGATATGGTGTTTGTACAAGCCATGGGATTGAAACTTACAGGTGAACAGCGCAAGTTCATCACAAAGGCTGCACAAAAAGGGTTACCCATGCTAAGTACAATGATTACAACTCCCGAAAACGATTTTACAACCATTGACAAGGTAAGTGCTGATACCTTGCGGCTGTACTTGGGGAACGGTGGACGACAAAATTATTGTAATCTTGCCTTGTATGTACGCAAATATATTGACGCTAAAATCTTTAAGGCACCAACACCACAACCAGTGGTAGAACATATACTTGGGTTATTGCATCATCGTCCCAAAACAGAGGATAAGGCTGCTGATGATTTGCAGTTTAACTCTGTAAAAGAATATAATGCTTACCTAAAAAAACAAGGATTGTGGCACAAAGGTGCACCAGCAATAGTGGTAATGGGGCCTATGGGAGAACCAACCTCATTGATTGCACAATTGGAACAAACTGGAAATAATGTTTATCCTGTTAATGACATTCGAGAATTTATAGAAGAGGGACATGCTGATAGCATTCCTCTGCGTGCTGTTATCAATATGGCACATGGACGAGTTGGTGATAATTTGGTAGCCTTCTTACAGCAAAAGAATATCCCTTTGTTCGCTCCGCTAAATGTAAACCAGTCTGAGAGTGATTGGCGCAATGACAAACAGGGAATGATGGGGGGATTTTTATCGCAAAGCGTAACCATGCCAGAAATAGATGGAGCTATCCGTCCGTTTGCTCTTTTTGCTCATTATAAGGGAAAAGACGGTCTTGATTATGTAGATGCAATACCCGATAGATTGAAAACTTTTGTACAAACGGTAAACAATTATATTCGCTTGAAAAATACGCCAAACAGCAAAAAACGTGTTGCCATTTATTATTACAAAGGGCCTGGACAAAATGCCCTAACCGCAAGTGGTATGGATGTTTGCTCTTCATTGTTCAATTTGCTCACTACCATGAAGCAACAAGGGTATAATGTACAAGGCCTGCCGTCATCTGCAGAGGGACTTGAAAAACTCATTCAACAACAAGGAGCAGTTTTGGGTACATATGCCAAAGGTGCCATAGCTCATTTTATTCACACAGGACATCCTGCACTGGTAAATAAAGAGGAATATAATAAATGGATAAAGGCGTCTATTGTTGGTGAGAAATATAAGGAAGTAGTAAAGAAGAATGGAGAATTCCCTGGTAATTACTTAGCGACAGACAAAGGAGAATTGGCTATACCACGCATACAATTAGGCAATATTGTACTCATGCCTCAACTTGCTGTTAGCACAGAGGGTAACTCGTTCAAGATTGTACACGGAACAGATGCACCTCCATCTCATGCTTTCATTGCATCTTATTTGTGGATGCAACATGCCTTTAAAGCCGACGTGTTGGTACATTTTGGCACACATGGCAGTATGGAGTTTACACCTAAAAAACAAATTGCCTTAAGTAATGAAGATTGGCCCGACAGATTAGTGGGTTCAATTCCTCATATATATATATATACAGTAGGCAATGTTGGTGAAGGAGTTATCGCCAAACGTCGTTCGTATGCTTGCTTGCAAACCTATCTTACACAGCCTTATATGAAAAATGACGTGCACACTATGTACAAGGCATTATTGGATAAAATGGATATGTATCATACTAAAGTGGCAAAAAAACTTCCTGGTATAACGGAAACAGCCTTGCAAGTGAAAGCGTTGGTTGTGAAAATGGGCATTAATCGCGACTTGCAATTAGATGCAAACCTTAAACGTCCGTACAATGAAGAACAGATGCAACAAATAGACAACTTTATAGAAGAATTAACAACTGAAAAGATTGGTGGTCGTTTGTACACAATGGGAGTACCTTATGATACCCAAAGCCTGCACTCTACGGTTATGGCTATGTGTGCCGATCCGATTGCATATGCTCAATTAGCTGTAGATAAGCAAAAAGGAAAAGCATCTGATGTCATTATGAAACAACGTTCTTTGTTCGTAAAACATTACCTTTATCCTGCTCAAAAATTAGTTGATAAACTTCTTGCAAATCCTTCTCTTGGCAATCCCCAAATGGTATGCCAAATATTAGGTATCACTCCTGCCGAATTGCAAAAAGCTCATCATATTTGTGCAGCGCTTAATGCTCCTACTAATATGATGGCTATGATGCAAAGCATGAAAAAAATGTCACCTATGGCTAAAGGTATGAAAAAGAAAATGAGTGCTATGAAAGGAAATATGCCACAGGGGATGAGCAACATGAAAATGAGCAAAAGTATGCCAAAAGGTATGGGAATGGGTAACATAAAAATGCAAAAACCTTCGTTCGCTTCTCATGAAAAGGATTTCGCTTTTGCTATTATAGAAGCCGAACGAACAATTATGAATGTAGATAAATACCGTAAATTGCTGATAAAAAGTCCAGCAATGGAATTAAAAAGCATTCTTAATGCAATGAATGGTGGGTACACATCACCTTCACCAGGTGGCGATCCTGTGACTAATCCTAATACATTACCAACAGGACGTAACATGTATAGCATTAATGCTGAAACAACGCCCAGCGAATCTGCATGGGAACAAGGTAAACAACTGGCAGAAAACACCATTGCCCTGTATCGACAACATCATCATGACAGCATTCCAAGAAAAGTGAGCTTTACGCTTTGGAGTAGTGAATTTATAGAAACACAAGGAGCTTCTATTGCTCAAATCTTATATCTGTTGGGAGTAGAACCAGTACGCGATTTCTTTGGACGTATATCAGATATCAAACTAATTCCGTCAGAAAAGTTAGGACGTCCACGCATAGATGTAGTTGTACAGACCTCTGGACAGCTACGAGACTTAGCTGCATCACGTTTATTCTTAATCAACAGGGCTGTCGAAATGGCTGCCGCTGCTCATGATGATAAGTATGAAAACATGGTAAGCGAAGGAGTAAAGGAAACAGAGCGAGTGCTGACAGAGAAAGGTATTTCGCCAAAAGATGCACGAAACATGGCTACACGACGAGTGTTTGGTGGAGTAAATGGCAGTTATGGTACCAATATACAGTCGATGGTAATGAGTAGCGACCAATGGGAAAATCGTTCAGAGATAGCAGACACATATCTAAATAATATGGGAGCTTTCTATGGTAATGACAAAGATTGGGAGGATTTTAAACAATATGCTTTCGAAGCTGCTCTTACTCGTACAGATGTTATCATCCAACCACGACAAAGTAACTTATGGGGAGCATTAAGTTTAGACCATGTCTATGAGTTTATGGGCGGGCTCAATATAGCTGTAACCAAGGCTACAGGTAAAGAACCCGATGCTTACATTAGTGATATGCGCAATCATTACAATATGCGAATACAAGATTTGAAAGAGGCGGTGGGTATAGAAAGCCGAACTACTATCTTCAATCCTGCTTACATCAAAGAACATATCAAGAGTGGAAAAGAGGGAGCTGACGAGTTTGCAAAAACTATACAAAATACTTTTGGTTGGAATGTGATGCGTACAAACGTGATTGACCAACAATTTTGGAATAAAATTTATCAAGTTTACATAAAAGACGAATATAGGTTAGGAATACAGAAGTATTTTGAACAAAAAAATCCTGCAGCTCTTGAAGAGATAACGGCCGTGATGCTGGAAGGCGCGCGCAAAGGAATGTGGAAACCAACGCACAATCAAATAAAAACCTTAGCTTCAAGGCATGTAGATTTAGTGAACCACTTTAAGCCCTCATGTTCAGGGTTTGTATGTAACAATAATAAACTTCGTCAGTTTATTGCAAAAGAGGGAACGGATAATGCTGTTCAACAACAACAATATCTCCGAAACATTAATCAGATAAGAGAAAAAGCGACTAATAGCAAACAGGGTATGACCATGAAAAAGGAAACTCTGTCTGACAATCAGGATTCTAACTCTAATACTGTAAACGGTACTGTTATTATCATTGTCGTACTTATTGCTATAATTACTGTTACACTAATTGTGCGCCGTAATCGTAAAATGCGATAAAATAAAGAAAGGCTGTTTCTAAAAAATACCACATCTTATGGGTCACTTAGATTATATGAGAATACATTTTTACCGCAAAAATAAGTTCAAAATCTAACATAGATAATTTTCAAGAATCAACAAAAAAAGAAATAATATAAAACAATAAAATTGATATAATGGTTACTGTTATAGCTATTCTTATGTTATTGGTTTGCTTCAATTTTCTATTGAAGCAAACCTTTGGAACTTGGAAAGGAATTGCTGTATACACCATACTCATAGCAGTGTTTACAATAAGTACATGGCAAATTGCTATTAACCAATCGCGTACACACATAGCCGAATGGTTCGCTTCTGCACCGCTCATGCAAAATATGGCTGTTATACTATCAATAGATATTATTGTCCAATTGCTTTTTTGTATGATTGCAGCGCAAGAAAAGGCAAAAATGCCACAAGCTACTACATTACGTCAAAAAATATATTATGCTATATTACAATGGTGGCCAGGCTTTGCAATCTTTCCTGTTGTTTTTGCTATATTAGTTGAGTGCATCTTTGGTTTACCAGGACTCTCGTTCTCGCTCATAGCATATGTTTTGGCAGCAGTATTTGTCATATCCATACCATTGCTCACTTTTCTGTTACGAAAGGTTTTAGGTGATAGAGATGTACGCTTAGAAATGCTTTTCCTCTCAAATTTAATCGTGGCAATGATTGCTGTTGTGGCTACAGTTCGAGTATCGACACCACAAAATAGCAATTCGCCCATTAATTGGCTTGCGACAGCTGGAGTGGCTCTGTTGCTTGCATTGGGCATTTTCTTAGGGGCATTAATACATTACATAAAAATAAAATAGATCTTATTGACAAATAATGTGTTGTAAAAATATATTTATTGAAAACTAAATAAAAACAGATATGACTTATATTTCAGATTTTCTTTTTTGGATTACTACAGGACTTTTAATTCCTGTCATCGTAATTTTATTGTTGCTCTTTATTCGCTCATTACTCTTATTAGGGACATTCTTCGGGCAGTATCTTGGCATGCGACATACGGTACGTATCATTAAAAATCATTTCGACACTCTTACTGTCGATGGATTGCCCAACCTCAAAGAGCAGTTGCCTACAAAAAGTACATTGCCTCTTTTGGTGTATGCACATCGCATATTAGATGCAAAAAGGAGTGAACAACACATTGAACGATTGCTCTCCCAATTTGAAATAGACTATAATAAGGAGATTGGCACACCTACTTTATTGGCAAAATTAGGACCACAGTTAGGACTTATGGGAACACTTATTCCTATGGGACCTGCTCTTGTAGGATTGTCAACAGGCGATATCGCCTCTATGGCATACAATATGCAAGTAGCTTTTGCTACAACCGTCGTAGGATTATTCTCAGCAGGTGTAGGCATGATAACAATGCAGGTTAAGCGGCGTTGGTTTATGCAGCAGCGTACACAATTAGAATTCTTGGCAGATTTAATCATAGAAAATAAGGAGAGATTATGAGAAAACGTAGCCGTTATGCATCATCTTCAAACGATGAAGATTTTAATCCAATGAGTGTGGTGGGCAATCTTTTTGATGTGTCTATGGTCTTTGCTGTGGCTCTTATGGTAGCATTGGTTACGCGATACAAGATGCCAGAGATGTTTAGTAGTCAGGATTTTACAATGGTAAAAAACCCTGGTAAAAAAAATATGGAGATTATAACTAAAAAAGGTAAAAAGATAGAGCGTTATACTCCTTCAAACGATAAAAGTAATACTGATGGTACCAAGGGAAAAAAGATAGGTATCGCATACGAATTAGATAATGGACAGGTTATATATGTGCCAGAATGAGAATAGCTAAATATATATAACTTGTATAATTTCATAGAGAGACTTTATTGGATGAATTTTTGCGACACCTTTATCCCCCCCCCCATCGTTCTTGCACAAATAGCCTTATAATATTTGGCGTAAAAACAATTGGTTGTTGATAATATATTCCTTGATTCTTCAGATCAATTCTTTGGAAGGCATGGCATTCGTTTCAGTTCTCTTTCTGCGCTACATAGTCATATAGTATATGCCTTTGTCCTATATACTTTCCATATGGCATGCTTTTGCGTTTGATTTCACGTAAGAGTGTAGACTGACTGATGCCGACGATTGCGGTAATCTCTTTTTTCTTGCTGTCTTCTTTTGAAGTAAGACAAAAATTTGCGACCTTTACTCCGAGGTTAATTGATGATATATTTACAATACAAAAGTTAGTTAATCTTGGGAGAACTTCGGTCTTCTTTTTATTTGTATCACTGATTATTTATTGCTTCCCACAAGAGTTACATCTGGGTGAAATTTATATTTCTCTGTATCGCATGTACGATAAGAATATTTACAAGAGTAGGTTCTCAAAAGTTTGCCTAATTTTGCCGATGTGCTTTTAATGACATATCTGCAAAATTAAGTATATTGATAAAGTGGTTCTTATGTAAATTACTTATTGTTTAACAAAGTATAAAATTGCAGATAATCAGCTACTTAATCAAATTATATTAGTTATATTAAGTTAATTAACTTTTTTCTCTCTCTTTTCAAACGATTATATTAGAATTAACAGAATATTTTGTTAACTAACACCTTGTTATATATATTTTTTTCACTACATTTGCGTTGTACAATAATAAAACCAAATATTATTTTACTAATCATTTTTTATGTCATGAAAAAAGAAAAACTTATAAAAGCCATATACCGTAAGCCTACGATAGAAGTTTATCCGTTAATTAATGAATGTTCAATATTGAATAAAAGTAATGTTAATACAAATGTTACAATAACACCTTATAGTGTACAGCATGAAGACATTGATATAGGTGACGGAAATACTGTTAACATCACTTCAGATGATGACTCAATTTCAATCAACATTATTAGTATTACTGATAACTAATATAAACAAATAATATATAAGGTATAACTAAAAAAACAAAATGAACTTTTACAAACATTTTATATTTACATACCTTCTCGCTCTTGGGGTATGTGCTGTATCTTGTTCTGACGACACGTTTGGTATTGATAACAACAGCAAAGATGGACAGTTACACTTTAGAGCAAAGATAATACAAAACAGCCAATTAACAAAAGATAGCAGAGCTGCACAACCAGCTGATGCTTGCATTGAAACTCGCAACATATCAGGAGCGTCATTGCAAAATAAAAAGATATGGTTACAGGAAAGTACTATTAATGGTATCTTTTCTTCTTCTAAAAAAAAAGCTACACGTGGTGACATAATACCTAATCTGGATTATATTTCTGACAATGGAATTTCATTATACTTGTGGGGTTATAGAAAAGAAAATGGACAAAATCAATTTGAAGAGTGGATAAAAAAACAGACATTAAATATTAATAATAAAGGATTAGTAACTTTTGGAGAAGATTCAGATAATCCCGTAAAATATTATTGGTCAGCTAATAAGCCATACTATAAGTTTGTTGCTTTATATGCGGATGAGATTTCTGATGATGATAATAGTAAACGTTCCGAAGTAGCGTGTACTTATGGTTACGATAAGGAAAAGCAATTACCTTATGTTGATTTTGTATGTCCCAATAATGTTATTAATCAATTTGATTTATTGGCAGCAAGTACGGATGTAAACTATACTCAAGAGAAAGATGCTATTCCCGTAAATCTTACATTATATCATGCGCTGACTGCTGTACAATTCGCCATCAATTTAGGTAAATTACCCAATTACATAAAACTATCAGGAGTGCAACTTAAGAATGTAGTAACCAAAGGAAAATATACATTTCCAACAGCTAACAAATCGTTTGGTAAATGGAGTTTATCTGAAGAAAAAGGTACTTTATCTTTAAATTGTGATAATGACTTTGATGACAAAAATACAATAATAAATTTAGGTAGTACTCCATATAAGAAAGAAGGAGAATGGGAGAATGTTGATGGTAATACTTTCTTTGTTATTCCACAAAATTATGCAGATATTAAAGCTTGCCTCATCCTCCACAATGAGCATACAAATAAAGATAAATCTTTTGAGATTCCACTTGGTAAAGGGAGTTTTGAAGCTGGAACAACAAAAATCTTAAATTTCTCGTCTCAAAAATCGTTGAATACATTAATAACCGAAGGACCTAACGTTTTACCTGTTAATGCTAAATCAGCAAATTTTTCTGTTTTTAGTTATTATCAAGCAGGAACTAATGAGAAAACTAAAGAGGAACCATGGGAATATGTTGGATATGAAGATTGTAATAAAACGCTACATACAAATAAATACCCCAACTGGATTAGTTCTGTTAGCACTCAAGGTAAGGGTGGATATAACGATAAACAGGAAATCAAAATAATACCTTTAAAATTAATAACCTCTTTTCCGTGGGATAAAGAATTTGACAAAAATGAAAAAGGAACTCTACAGAATCCTTATAACCTTGCAAATAAAACAGGTAAAACAAAAATAGAAGAAACAGCTAATTGTTATATTGTTTCTTCACCTGGCGTATATTCTATTCCTCTGGTGTATGGTAATGCTATTAAAAATGGAAATCCTAATCCTGCTTCCTATAAATATAATGGTGATATACTTAATGATGATACGAAACTTGATACTTTTATAAACTATGCAGGAGAAGAAATAACTTCTCCCTATATAAATAAGGATAACAAAGATAACAAAGCTACAAAAGCAGAAATTCTTTGGGAGGATAGAAAGAATATGTTAAGTATTGATTCAACAATAGTAAGTGGAGGTAAAAATAGCGATTACTTAAAATTTAAGGTTTCATCAGAACAAATTAAAAGCGGTAATGCTTTAATAGCAGTAACAAATAAAAAAGGTACCATTATGTGGTCGTGGCATCTGTGGTTTGTTCCTGCAAAGGAGTATGAAAAAACTGTATCATTAACAGATAAAAACACAACCACACGTAAGGTTGCAAACATTCCATTAGGCTATACTCCTTTTCTATATGGGCCTGAAAAAGAATCTCAAAGAAAAGTTAAATTAGTATTCAGACAAAAGGACTATCAAAATGTAGAAAGTAAGTTTACAGTAGAGCAAAAGTGTATAACGGAACATTTGTTTTATGCTACTTATTATCAACATGGACGAAAAGATCCTTTTTCTGGTGAAGTTGTCCATGCTCAAAATAAAATAACTGCTGTAAATGGTACAAAAACTTTGGGTTATGCTATCCAACATCCAAATAAACTAATAAATTATAATTATACTACTGATTGGTGTAATAATACATATTTTAATCTTTGGTCTGCTGACTTTTCTATATGGGATAATCCTCTTAAACTTGACAATAATGTTAAAACTATTTATGACCCTTGTCCTGTAGGATATAAAGTTCCTCCTGTAGATACTTTTACAGGAATGTCAAATAAAGGTGGTGCCTACAATAAAGATAGGTATGGTTGGTCTTTCAAAGCCGATAAAAATAAAGATTTATTTATATCAATGAATGGAAACGTAATTTATAATACAAAAACAAAAAAAACAGAATCTTATGTATATGTAGTAAATTATGGAAATTTTCCATATCCAAATGCAGAAGGATTTTATCAATTAGCCACAACAAATAGCTCTTATGACAAAGGAAATAATTCAAGATGTTGTTTTATGTTGCGCCATGAAAGTTATAACCCTTGTGAATTGAATAATAACATAGCTGAAGCTGATGCTGTGCTACCTGTAAAAGATGAATAGATGAGTTTTTCATATCGTATCATCTTTTTCTCCCCACCTTCATTTCTATGAAAGTGGGGAGAAATTGCTTTAAGATGATGTAGTTACTTGCTATCTGAAAGTTCAACTAATAAATGCAACTTTAGAAAATAAAAAAGGTTATTCCATAAACTCCTAACTAATTATTTGAAAATGTAATATATTATTTATACCTTTATCCCCCCTCAAACAGCCCCATCACGGCAGAATAAGAAAAGTTACCTAAAATAGTTAGAAAAATATTAATCCTAAATAAATGAAAAGAAAGAATTTTCAATTTGCACTTTGTCTATTATTTATTATATCTTTAAATTCTTGCATTGTTTTCCGCGAGATGCGTGCATTGGTGAAACATGCGCCTAATATTCGTGATGGACAGTTATTTGCTCACGATACTATATATAATAATCCAAATTCAGTGTTTCGGTTTGCAGAACAACCAACAAATGAACGGATATTGGACACTATGAAATTTACCTTTAATAATTATGTGAAACCTATCAAAAATAAAACCTTTGCTGAATTTACTTGCAGGGATGGTGGAGCATCAGCTTTTATTATTATACAAAACGACACTATAAAATACGAACATTATAATGGCTGGTTAAAAAAATTAGATAATGTAAATATCTTTTCAGTGTCAAAATCCATTACTGCATTGTTATGTGGAATCGCCATAAAAGAAGGAAAAATACATAGCATAGACGACTATGTAACCGACTATATACCAGAACTACGAACCGCTGATAAACATTTCAAAAGTTTAAAAATACGCCACCTGTTAAATATGCAAGCAGGATTAAAGTTTAAAGAAAATTATTCTAATCCTTTTTGCTCAATGGCCTTGTTGTATTTTGGACATGATATGATTAGTCAAATAAAAAAGTTAAAATTTAAAACTGCACCTGGCTCTCAATATGAATACAATAGCATGACAACTGCCATTTTAAGTTATGTACTTGAACGAGCAACAGGTACAAAGTATGCACAATATTTAAGCGAAAAACTTTGGAAGCCATTAGGTATGGAAACTTTAGCAACTGTAACCCTTGATAGCAAAAAAAATCGAAATGCAAAGAGTTATGGAGGTATCAATACCAATATACATGATTTAGCAAAAATAGGTAGATTAGTATTAAATAAAGGAAATTGGAATGGCAAACAAATTGTAGATTCTGCATGGGTGAAACAAATGTATATACCTGCAATAAAAGACAACAATAACAGCTATTCGCTCGGTTGGTACAATTTTACAACCAGTAAAACTATATATGCAAACGGATTGTTCGGTCAATATATTGTTGTTTACCCGAAATACAACATTGTTGCAGTTCGTGTGGGAGAAAATAAATGGAACGAATATGACGTTTTAGTCCGCGACATCATAGACCTGCTTGAGAAACAAAAAACTAAATAGTCTCCCCCTGAAAAGTAATAACCTATTGAGTATCTATAAAACAACCTCTTTTTACTTACATATACAAGTCTTTATATCGTTAAATAGCAAAATCTTGCAAATTAACAATGCATACAAATATCCATTCAATACACATCAGATATAACTATTTTAGGACTTAGCATACATACTAAATCCTAACCATCCTATATACAAATTTGCCAGTCTAATAAAGTGGTAAACTTTTGAACGTTTTCTTTGTCTCATGCGTAGGGAATATCAGCTAATTCCCTAAATAAATATTACAAAAATACTATGCCTTACAAATATAAAAAAAGGAGTACCACTGTACTCCAATCTTTGTTAACCTTAAATCTAATACTATGAAAAACACGATGCAAAATTACTTCTTTTACTGCTAAGTCTGAAATTATTACAAATAAATTATTTGTAATATCGTAATTTATTGATTAATATCAACTACCACTACAAAAATTATAATGTAATAACATAAAAAAGAAAGAGTACATATTAAAACATTGTGAAAATTAATAAAAGTTTTACCAACAACAATAATATTAAATATAAAACTTGTATTTTTCAAATAACTGTCTCATACAAATATATTATTAACGTAAAATCATTACACACAAAATAAGCAATGATTTATGATAAAAAATATATACAAAAACAGATTTAAAAATCAGCATTTTCAAATGTTATAGCATAACAAATAAACTATATTTAATTATATTTTCACAGTAAAAAAATACATGTATAACTATTTATAAAACAATGATTTATAAATCATTCAACAAAAAAGATAAACATTTAAGTTAAACTGTTACTGCGGTTCTTAGCAAAACGTCTCAGCGGTTCTTAGCAAAACGATCAAGCGTTTCTTAAAGAACGGATGACCCATTTAGTTTAAAACAAGTCATAGTCCTGCTTTTATAGGTAAATTTTATTTACAATTAAGGTTTAACTATAATTATCTATAACATTTTATAGCTATTCGATATCCAGAACAAACACACAAATGGTAGAAATATATAATAATCCTTACGGACCATAATTTCAAAAATTTTAACCAATAGTAAAATGTTTATATTAAAATTGCCATATTTAGGATATATACTATGTAAAATCTCGAATAAAATAAAAATAATAAAGCTTGCTATATAAAAAAAGAGAGAGTGTGTAAAAATAAACACTCCCTCCCTTTATAATCTAAAAGTTATATAACTTATGCTTTTGTTTCTTCTGACTTGGAATTATCAGTTGCTTTTTCTACTTCAGAAGTAGTAGTATCTACTGTAGATTTTGCATCAACAGACTTTTTTGAAGAACGACGACTACGACGTGTTTTCTTGACTTCAGCCTTAGGAGTCTTAGCCATATTCTCATCATAATCAACCAACTCTATAAAAGCTATTGGAGCTGCATCACCCTTACGGAAACCTAATTTTATCACACGAGTATATCCACCAGGACGATCACCTACTTTTACAGAAATATTTTTAAATAACTCTGTAACAGCCTCTTTATTCTGAAGATAACGGAAGACAACACGACGTGAATTAGTTGTATCCTCCTTAGAACGAGTAATTAAAGGCTCTACAAACTTCTTTAAAGCCTTTGCCTTTGCAACAGTCGTAGTGATTCTTTTGTGCTTTATCAACGAAATAGCCATGTTTGAAAGCATAGCACTACGATGACTGGCAGTACGACCTAAATGGTTGAATTTCTTATTATGTCTCATTTATTCTTTTCTTTATTGGAAAGATTAATATCAAATATATACACCACGTAATAAATATAAAAATATCACGAAACGTATTTTAATATTACTATCTATCTAATTTATATTTTGTTATATCAGTTCCAAACGTAAGATTCAGACTTTCAAGCAAATCATCAAGCTCTGAAAGCGATTTCTTTCCAAAATTACGGAACTTTAAAAGATCTGTTTTATTATACTGAACAAGATCCCCAAGCGTTTCTACTTCAGCTGCCTTCAAACAATTTAGAGCACGAACACTCAAATTAAGATTTGAATCAGTCAGCTTTGTTTTAAGCAATTGACGCATATGAAGAACCTCTTCGTTAAACTCTTGTGTCGTATCCTGATCTGGGTTCTCAAGCGTTATCTTCTCATCAGAAAATAACATGAAATGATAAATAAGGATTTTTGCAGCCTCTTTTAAAGCATCTTTAGGATGAATGGAACCATCGGTAGCAACTTCAAGTACTAATTTGTCATAATCGGTTTTCTGTTCAACACGATAAGATTCAACAGAATACTTTACATTGCGAATTGGGGTGTAGATCGAATCGATTGGCAGTACATTTACGTCAGTGCAAAATTCACGATTCTCATCAGCAGAAACATAGCCTCGTCCCTTATTTACTGTTAGTTCTATCTGCATTGACGCTTTTAAGTCTAAATGACAAATCACCAAATCAGGATTTAACACTTCAAATCCAGTCAGATACTTACCTATATCACCAGCTTTGAATTCTGTTGAATTCTCTACAGTAATACTAACTTTCTCATTCTCGAATTCTTCTACTACTTTCTTGAATCGAACTTGCTTGAGATTCAAGATGATGTTGGTTACATCTTCTTTAACACCTGGAATTGAAGAAAACTCATGATCAACACCTGCAATACGCACAGTGTTAATAGCATAACCTTCAAGAGATGAAAGAAGGATGCGACGAAGAGAATTACCAATAGTAACACCAAAGCCAGGCTCAAGAGGACGAAACTCGAATTTACCGAATCTGTCGTTAGCCTCCAACATCACTACTTTATCAGGTTTTTGAAATGCTAATATCGCCATTAATTTAATGATTTTATTGTTTAGAGTACAACTCAACGATTAATTGTTCCTTGATATTCTCTGGAATGTCTGCACGATCAGGGCGATGAAGAAACTTACCACTCTTAGTATTTTCATCCCACTCAATCCAAGGATATTTACTATGATTAAAACCTGCTAAAGCAGATTCTATTACTTCTAAAGATTTCGCACGCTCACGAACGCCAATTATTTCACCAGGCTTAACTGAATAAGATGGTATATTTACTACATTACCATTTACAACAATATGCTTGTGACTTACTAACTGACGAGCAGCAGCACGAGTTGGAGCTAAGCCAAGACGATATACTACATTATCAAGACGACTTTCAAGACTTTGAAGTAGTATCTCACCAGTTATACCGCTAGCTTTTGCTGCACGATTAAACATATTACGGAACTGGCGTTCTAACACACCATAAGTATACTTAGCTTTCTGCTTTTCTGCTAATTGTGCACCATATTCTGATACCTTGCGACGACGATTATTCCCGTGTTGCCCTGGAGGAAAATTTCTCTTTGATAATACTTTATCTGCACCAAAAATTGGTTCTCCAAAACGGCGTGCAATTCTAGTTTTTGGACCTATGTATCTTGCCATAATTTATTCTAATTTATTCTGTTATAAGATGTGAATTTGTTATACACGACGACGCTTAGGTGGACGGCATCCATTATGAGGTAAAGGAGTTACATCGATTATCTCTGTTACAAGTATACCTGCAGCATTAACTGCACGTATAGCACTCTCACGACCATTACCAGGTCCCTTAATAAATGCTTTTACTTTACGCAATCCAAGATCAAAAGCTACTTTTGCACAATCTTCTGCTGCCATTTGAGCAGCATAAGGAGTATTTTTCTTTGAACCGCGAAATCCCATCTTACCAGCAGAAGACCAAGATATTACTTGACCCTCATTATTTGCTAAAGATACTATAATATTATTAAATGAACTATGCACGTGAAGTTGACCTAATGCGTCAACTCTTACATTTCTCTTCTTAGATGTTGCTGTTTTCTTTGCCATAATCTTTTTAAGTTTAAAAGCTTTAATTTAAAAGTTGACATTAAATAAATGCACAACTATAAACTAATTCTACTTAGTAGCCTTCTTCTTATTAGCAACAGTCTTCTTCTTTCCTTTACGTGTACGAGCATTATTCTTAGTACTCTGACCGCGAACAGGAAGACCATTACGATGCCTAACTCCACGATAGCAACCTATATCCATAAGGCGCTTTATATTCATCTGAACCTCTGAGCGAAGGTCACCTTCAACTTTATATTCAGCGCCGATAATTTCACGGATTTTAGCAGCTTGATCATCAGACCACTCACTTACTTTTAAGTCTCTATTGATCCCAGCTTTATCCAATATCTTTGCTGAACTACTTCGACCTATTCCATATATATAGGTCAATGCGATTTCGCCACGCTTATTTTGGGGCAAATCTACTCCAACAATTCTTATTGCCATTACTTTCTTTAATTTTAATTACTTATTCATATCAAAAAGTGTACAAAGATACATAATATAGGAACCCTATATTAAATTTTGCACTTTTTTAACTTTACCCTTGACGTAATTTAAATTTAGGGTTTTTCTTGTTAATAACAAACAAACGACCTTTACGACGTACTATCTTACAGTCAGGTGTTCGCTTCTTTAAAGATGCTCTTGTCTTCATTTTTAATTTATTTATTTATATCTGAAAACTATTCTGCCTTTAGTTAAATCATAAGGACTCATTTCGACTTTAACCTTATCACCTGGAAGTATCTTTATATAATGCATACGCATTTTACCAGAAATATGTGCGGTTATATCTACACCATTTTCTAGTTCAACACGAAACATTGCATTTGATAATGCCTCCAATATTGTGCCATCTTGTTCTATTGCAGCTTGCTTTGCCATGTATAAATATACTTTATAATTATATCTTTAATATAAAGCAAATATATTTGCATATTATCTATCCTCTATAATCAATATGCTGAAACAACATTACGATTACTACGTGTATGCCCAGAATTAAGAAGTCCATCATAATGGCGCATCATTAAATGAGACTCTATTTGCTGAATAGTATCAATTACTACACCAACAAGAATTAATAATGACGTGCCGCCAAAAAATTGGCCAAATGCATCTTGAACATTTAAAAGATGTGCAAAAACAGGCATTATAGCTATAAATGCAATAAAAAGAGAACCAACGAAAGTAAGTCGTGTCATTATAGTATCAATATATTCAGCTGTCTCCTTACCAGGCTTAACCCCAGGTATAAAACCATTATTACGTTTCATATCCTCTGCCATCTGCGTTGAATTAAGAGTCATAGCAGTATAAAAATATGTAAATGCTATTATTAAAACTACATATACACAGTTATAAAGAAGACTTTTAGTATCCATCAAAGACTGCAATATTGGACTTGTACTATCGATTGAATATTGAACTATTGCTAATGGTATAAACATTAAAGCTTGCGCAAATATAATAGGCATTACGTTTGCAGCAAATAATTTCAATGGTATATATTGTCGTACACCACCATATTGCTTATTTCCTACAACACGTTTTGCATACTGAACAGGAACTTTACGCGTGCCTTGAGTTAGAAGTATTGCAGCACATACAACAAAGTAAAGAATGATTATTTCAACAATAAACATTACTAAACCACCACCTGTAATAGCTGTAAATCTACTACTAACCTCTTGGAAAAAAGCCTGTGGCAAACGTGCTATAATTCCTATCATAATTAAAATGGATACGCCATTACCTATACCTTTATCAGTTATACGCTCACCTAACCACAATATAAACATAGAACCAGCTGCTAAAATAAAAGAAGCTGTTATCATAAATATTGTCCAATCAACACCTGTAGCCAAAGCAGATGAAGCTTGTGCTTTAAGATTTATAAGATACATAGGTGCTTGGAACAGTAAAATAACAACTGTCAATATCCTAGTATACCAATTTATCTTCTTTTGTCCACTTTCTCCCTCACGCTGTAGCTTTTGGAAATATGGAACAACAATGGCAACAAGTTGCATTACTATAGAGGCAGAGATATAAGGCATTATACCAAGTGCAAAAATAGATGCATTAGAAAAAGCTCCTCCAGAGAACATATCTAACAAAGACATAAGTCCACCTTGGGTCTGAGATTGCAATTTCGCTAATAAGCTCGGATTTATACCAGGAAGTACTACAAACGAGCCAAAACGGTAAATGGCTACAAACAAAAGGGCGATGAGGAGTCGCTTACGCAAATCCTCTATTGCCCAACAATTCTTTAGTGCCTCAATAAACTTTTTCATTTATTTAGATTATTGTTGTGTTACCACCAACTGCCTTGATAGCATCTTCAGCTGTCTTAGAGAAGGCATTAGCTTCAACATCAACCTTCAACTTCAATTCGCCATTACCTAAAATTTTAACAAGACGCTTACCTTTTAACAGTCCAACTTCACGTAATTCAGCTATTCCTATTTTTGAAAAACCTGTTTTCTCAGCAACACGCTGAATATCTAATAAATTTATTGGTAAATATTCCTTACGATTGATATTCTTAAAACCACCTTTAGGAACACGACGCTGTAATGGCATTTGACCTCCTTCAAAACCTATCTTTTTCTTATAGCCTGAACGAGACTTTGCACCTTTATGACCACGTGTAGATGTTCCACCTAATCCAGAACCTGGTCCACGTCCTATTCTACGACGTGAATGTGTAGAGCCTAATGCTGGTTTTAAATTATTTAATTTCATAATCCTTGTTCTATTTAAAAGATTAACTATTCAATAACTGTTACTAAATGATTGACTTTACGTATCATACCACGAATATTAGGATTATCTTCCACTTCTATTACTTGTGATATCTTATGAAGTCCAAGTGCTTGTAAAGTGGCTTTTTGATCCTTTGGTGCGTTTATACGGCTCTTAATTTGCTTAATTTTTATTTTTGTCATAATTTCTAAAATCTCACTTTAAATTAACCATTAAACACTTTTTCCATACCTATTCCACGCTCAGCAGCTACAGTATAAGCATCGCGCATTTGAGATAATGCTAAAATTGTTGCTTTTACGAGATTATGTGGATTAGATGAGCCTTTTGATTTAGCAATCACATCAGTAACTCCTGCACTTTCCAATACTGCACGCATAGCACCACCTGCTTTTAATCCAGTACCTGCAGCTGCAGGCTTAATTAAAACATGAGCACCACTAAAACGAGCTTCTACTTCATGTGGAACAGTTCCTTTCAAAACTGGAACTTTCACAAGATTTTTCTTTGCAGAATCTGTACCTTTCTGAATAGCTGCTGTAACTTCTCCAGCTTTACCAAGTCCCCAGCCAATAACACCATTATTATCACCTACAACAACAATAGCTGCAAAAGTGAAAGTACGACCACCTTTCGTTACTTTAGTTACACGATTAATTGCAACTAAACGTTCCTTTAGTTCTATGTCGCTATTTAATTTTACTTTATTTATTGCCATATCGTTTAGAATTTAAGACCTCCCTCACGTGCTGCATCAGCCAACGCTTTAATACGTCCATGATATAAATAACCATTACGATCAAATACGACCTGTTGTATACCTGCTGAAGTTGCTTTTTCGGCTAACATAGAACCAACTTTCTTTGCCTGCTCTATCTTAGGCATTTTTTCTATATTAGCAGATGAAGCTGATACGATAGTAGAGCCTGTAATATCGTTTATTACTTGTGCATAAATCTGCTTATTACTGCGGAAAACACTCAAACGAGGACGTTCTGCAGTTCCATTTACACTCTTACGAATGCGAAACTTTATTTTAAGTCTTCTTTGTTCTTTCTTAGTTGTCATAATCTTAATAATTTATTAAAACTACTTAGCAGCAGCTGATTTACCAGATTTTCTACGAATAACTTCTCCTTGGAATAAAATACCTTTACCTTTATAAGGTTCTGGCATACGGAAAGAGCGTATTTTAGCACAAATAAGACCTAATAATTGCTTATCAGCTGTTTCAAGTGTAAGCATCGGATTTTGATTACGTTCACTCTTTGTCTCTACTTTTACCTCTTTTGGTAGTTGTATAAATATAGGGTGAGTATAACCTAAAGAAAACTCTATTAAATTTCCTTGATTTGAAACACGATAACCAACACCAACAAGTTCTAAAACTTTCTTATATCCCTCACTTACACCAATAACCATATTGTTAACAAGAGAACGATATAAACCATGAAAAGCTTGTTTCTGTTTATAGTTAATAGGGCTATTCTCATCAATTGCAAATACAATTTTATTATCTGAAATTGTAGTTATTATAGCTGGATTAATATATTGTGAAAGTTCGCCTTTAGGTCCCTTAACAACAATATTATTATCCTTAAAAACTACACTCACACCTGATGGTATTATAATTGGTAACTTTCCAATTCTTGACATCTCAAATCCTCCAATTAATAAACATAACAAAGAACCTCACCACCGACTTTTTCAGTAGCAGCCTCTTTATTAGTCATTACACCTTTAGACGTAGAAATAATAGCTATTCCAAGTCCATTAATAACTCTTGGCATATCCTTATAACCAGTGTATCTACGAAGACCTGGTGTAGATATACGTTTTAAATGCTTTATAGCATTCTTTTTAGTTTTTGGATCGTACTTTAAAGCAACTTTAATAGTACCTTGTGGCCCATCCTCTAAAAATTTATAATTAAGAATGTAACCTTTCTCAAAGAGAATCTTTGTAATAGATTTCTTTAAGTTAGACGCAGGAACTTCAACAACTCTATGATGAGCCATTATTGCATTTCTGAGTCTAGTCAGATAATCTGCTATTGGATCTGTCATAATATAAAATGTTTAATTAATCGGGACTATCCCGACAATATTAAATAAAATTAGTATATTAAATATATTGATAGGCGTTATATTATTTATATAACGCACTATCTCAATTAATATTTCTTTACCAGCTTGCTTTTTTTACTCCAGGAATAAGACCTTGAGAAGCCATTTCCCTAAATTGAATACGAGAAATACCAAAATGTCTTATATATCCTTTAGGACGCCCTGTTATCTTACAACGATTATGTAATCGAATAGGGTTAGCATTTTTTGGTATAGCTTGAAGTTTACGAGCTGCTTCGTATGCCTCAGCAATATCTCCAGAAGTAGCTATAATCTTTTTTAAAGCTGCACGTTTTTTAGCATAACGAGCAACTAACTTTGCACGTTTAACTTCACGAGCTTTCATTGATTCTTTTGCCATATATCTTAATCGTTTTTAGCATTCTTAAATGGAAGACCAAATGCTTTTAAAAGAGCATATCCTTCCTCGTCTGTTTTTGCAGAAGTAACAAATGTAATATTCATACCTTGAATACGATCAACTTGATCAATATTTATCTCAGGAAAAATAATCTGTTCCTCAATACCAAGAGTATAGTTACCACGTCCATCAAAACGACTATTAACACCTTTAAAATCTCTAATACGTGGCAAAGATATACGAACAAGCTTCTCTAAAAATTCATACATACGCTCACGACGCAATGTAACTCTAACACCTATAGGCATTTGTTTACGAAGCTTAAAGTTAGCTATATCTTTTTTTGAATATGTTGCAATTGCTTTCTGTCCTGTGATAGCTGTCAATTCATTTATAGCTACTTCTATAATTTTTTTATCTTGCGTAGCACTTCCTAAACCTTGATTAATAACTATCTTCTCCAAAACAGGAATTTGCATAGAAGAAGTGTAATTAAACTGCTTTTTAAGAGTTGGAGCAATATGCTCAACATACTCTTTCTTCAATTGTGCTGTATTCATTACTTAATTTCCTCCCCTGACTTTTTAGATATACGCTTAACGGTTTTACCGTCTCGTTCAATTTTAATACGTGTAGCTTTACCAGTTTTAGGATCTATCAAATTTACATTTGAAATATGAATAGATGCCTCTTGCTTTATTATACCTCCCTGTGGATTTGAAGCAGATGGCTTAGTACTCTTAGATACCATATTTACTCCCTCCACTAATACACGCTCCTTATCAACGAAAACTTTAAGTACTTTTCCTGTTTTACCTTTATCTGAGCCAGCAAGAACGATAACCTTATCGCCTTTTTTTATATGGAATTTTGCCATTTTATTTTTGCTTTTTTTAAAGAACCTCAGGTGCTAAAGAAACAACTTTCATATTAACTGCACGTAACTCACGAGCTACTGGACCAAATATACGACTACCTCTAAGTTCACCTGCATTATTTAATAAAACGCAAGCATTATCGTCAAAACGGATATAAGATCCATCCACACGACGAATTTCTTTCTTTGTACGTACAATTAAAGCTTTGGATACAGCACCCTTCTTAATATCACTTGATGGGATGACGTTTTGAACTGCAACTACGATAACGTCTCCAACACTTGCATAACGGCGGCGTGTTCCACCAAGAACACGAATACATTTAGCTATACGTGCGCCACTGTTATCACATACTGTAAGTTTTGTTTCTGACTGTATCATAATTACTTAGCTTTTTCTATAATTTGAACTAATCTCCATCTCTTTGTCTTACTTAAAGGACGAGTCTCCATGATAAGAACAGTATCACCAACATTTGCCTCGTTTTTCTCATCATGGGCATGGTACTTCTTTGTCTTTTGAACAAATTTACCATATATAGGGTGCTTCTCTTTAAACTTTGCAGCAATAACAATAGTTTTATCCATCTTATTACTTATAACGACACCCTGTCTAACTTTTCTTAAATTTCTTGTTTCCATCTGAACTATTATTATTTATTAAGTTCTCTCTGACGAAGTTCTGTTTTCATTCGTGCTATATCACGACGTGCTTTCTTAATCTGAGATGGATCTGCAAGTGGAGTCACTTTATGACTCAATTTCATCTTATCTAATGCGAACTCCGATTCCTTTATCTTTTCAACCAAATCATTGGTCTCAAATTTTCTTACTTCTTTAATCTTCATCTTTATTAAGCTTAAGCGTTTTTATCAAAATCACGTCTAACAACAAACTTTGTCTTAACTGGAAGTTTTTGAGCTGCAAGACGAAGTCCTTCTTTAGCAACGTCAAAACTTACTCCTTCAACTTCGAAAAGAATTCGTCCTGGTGTTACTGGGGCAACCCATCCAGCAGGATCACCTTTACCTTTACCCATACGTACATCAGCAGGTTTACGAGTAATTGGTTTGTCTGGAAAAATACGAATCCAAACCTGACCTTGACGATTCATATATCGGTTTAAGGCTACACGAGCTGCCTCAATCTGACGGCTATCGATCCATTTTGGTTCTAACGTTTTTATACCAAAAGATCCAAAAGCCAGTTGTGTTCCTCTATGAGCATTTCCTTTATTTCCACGCCCATCCTGAGGTCTTCTATATTTTACTCTTTTTGGCTGTAACATGATAGCTTCTACTTTTAACGATTATTGTTTCTTCTACGATTACCTCGTCCAGAACGTGTTGGATTTGAATGCCCTCCACGCATATTTCCCTTATCTTGTGAGAAATTAGGAGTAAGATCTACTTTCTTATATATTTCTCCACGGCATATCCAAACTTTAATACCAAGTAAACCTACCTTAGTTAGAGCTTCTGTCTGACAATAATCTATATCTGCTCGGAATGTATGTAATGGAGTACGACCTTCTTTATACATTTCCTTACGTGCCATTTCAGCTCCATTCAGACGACCTGTAATTTGTATCTTTATTCCTTCCGCGCCTGCTCGCATAGTATTAGAAATAGCCATCTTAATTGCACGGCGATAAGCTACTTTCCCTTCTATTTGTCTTGCAATATTATTTCCTACAATAGTTGCATCAAGTTCTGGCTTCTTTATCTCAAAGATATTAATTTGAATTTCTTTCTTAAATAGATTTTTCAACTCTTCTTTGAGTTTATCAACATCTTGACCGCCTTTACCAATAACAACACCAGGACGTGCTGTACAAATAGTGATAGTTACAAGCTTTAATGTGCGTTCAATAACAATACGTGAAACACTTGCCTTCTCTAAACGTTTATTTAAATATATACGGATTTTTTTATCCTCTAAGAGATTATCTCCAAAATCCTTGCCACCGAACCAATTTGATTCCCAACCGCGTATAATACCTAAACGATTGCTTATTGGATTAACTTTTTGTCCCATTCTACTATTTATTTATCTTTATTATAGTCAGACTTTGCATCAACGAAAAGTGTGACATGATTAGAACGTTTACGAATTCTGTATCCTCGTCCTTGTGGTGCTGGACGCATACGCTTCATTGTAACACCTTCATCTACGAAGATTTTAGAGATATAAAGTTCACCTTCTTCTGCCTTACGATCATTTTTAGCCTCCCAATTAGCAATAGCAGAACGTAGTAACTTTTCTACATCTTGTGCCGCTGCTTTTTTAGAGAATCTTAGTACTCCTAAGGCACGATTAACCTCCATTCCGCGCACTAAATCAACAACATAGCGCATCTTTCTTGGTGATGAAGGACAATCTTTGAGCTTTGCAAAATACTGGCTTTTTAATGCTTCTTTTCTAGCTTCAGCCTTTATATGTTTTCTTGCTCCCATTATTATTATCTTTTTCTAAATGGTTATGACCTGTTATTTCTTATTACCTGCATGTCCACCAAAACGACGTGTTGGGCTAAATTCTCCTAACTTATGACCCACCATATTTTCAGTAATATAAACAGGGATAAATTTATTTCCGTTATGAACTGCAACAGTGTGCCCCACAAAATCTGGGGATATCATTGATGCTCTAGCCCATGTCTTAACAACATTTTTTTTACCACTTTCATTCATTGCAAGAATTTTCTTTTCAAGTGATACATTGATGTATGGACCTTTTTTTAATGAACGACTCATAATTTTCTCTTAATTACTTAATTTACTTCTTTTTAGCTCTTTCAATAATGTATTTATTTGAAAGCTTCTTAGGTGCACGAGTTTTTAGACCCTTAGCGTATAAACCTTTACGTGATCTTGGGTGTCCTCCAGATTGACGTCCTTCACCACCACCCATTGGGTGATCAACAGGGTTCATAACAACACCACGGTTATGAGGACGACGACCTAACCAACGAGAACGTCCAGCCTTACCAGACTGTTCAAGTGCATGGTCAGAATTTCCAACACTTCCGATAGTAGCTTTACAAGTTGAAAGTATCTGGCGTGTTTCACCAGATGGCAACTTAATAACACAATAATTACCGTCACGAGAAGTAAGTTGAGCAAAATTACCAGCCGAACGAACAAGCAATGCTCCCTGTCCAGGTCTCAACTCAATGTTATGAATTACGGTACCTACAGGAATCTTTGAAAGTGGTAGTGCATTTCCAATTTCAGGAGCAGCATCAGCACCTGACATTATTTTAGCACTTACCTTCAGTCCATTAGGAGCAATAATGTAACGTTTTTCACCATCAGCATAATATAGTAATGCAATACGAGCAGATCTATTTGGATCATACTCTATTGTCTTAACTACAGCTGGAACACCATCTTTCTCTCGCTTAAAATCAATAATACGATATTTTCTTTTATGACCACCTCCGATATAACGGACTGTCATTTTACCAGTGTTATTTCGTCCACCAGTAGAACGTTTACCGTAAACGAGAGACTTCTCTGGCACGGATGCAGTAATATCCTCGAACGTGCCAATAATCTTGTGTCTTTGTCCCGGAGTTACCGGTTTTAATTTACGTACTGCCATTTTTTATTTAAATATTGCTGTAAAAATCTATTTGATCGCCATTTTTTAATGTAACGATAGCTTTTTTAAATGCATTCTTCTTACCTCTAATAAGACCAGCCTTTGTATAACGAGATGAACGTTTTCCTATATAACGCATAGTATTCACATCAATAACTGTAACATTATATAAACGTTGAATTTCATCGGCAATAGTCTCCTTATCTGCATCAGGTTTAACTATAAAAGCATATTTTGGTTGTGCAGACTTTGTATAAGTATAAATAGTTTTTTCCTTCTTAAGCCCTTCAGGATAACGCTTATTTTTTACAATGTAACTACGAGTTTCAGAAGTAGCATTATGAGTTTTTGCAGCTTTTTCGTTTAAAGCCACAATTCTTTTATCTACAGAGGAGATATCTGTTATTTTGGTCATCTTTTCAGTAACCAGTGGTTTTATTATACATCCCATATTCTTTCGTCTCCTTTTATTTTACTTATTTAAGATTTTATCTATTATCGGAAGAGATTTTTCTGTTATCACTACAACATCAGAATTAAGTAGTGAATACGTATTAACCTGAGCAGCAGTAGTTACTTGTACTTTAGGCAAATTACGAGTTGATAAATAAACATTTTTTTGTACCTCTGGTAAAACTACAAGTAATTTTTTCCCTTCTGTCTTAAGATTTTTAACTACTTCTATAAATTCTTTTGTTTTTGGAGCCTCAAAATTAAAATCTTCAATAACTAATATAGCATTTTCTTTAGCTCTATAAGTAAATGCAGATTTTCGAGCTAGAATTTTTACCTTTTTATTTAACTTAAATCTATAGTCTCTTGGTTTTGGACCAAAAACTCTACCACCTCCAACAAGAACAGGTGAATTAATATCGCCTCGGCGTGCGCCACCTCCACCTTTTTGACGTCCTAATTTACGTGTAGAACCAGAATGTTCACTTCTCTCTTTTGTCTTAGCCGTTCCTTGTCTTTGAGCAGCAAGATAGTGTTTCACATCAAGATATAGTACATGATCATTTGGCTCAATCTCGAAAATTTCTTTATTAAGATTAGCTACACGTCCAGTCTCATGACCTTTTATATCTAATACATTGATATCCATTACTTCTTAATTATAAGGGTTGAACCATTACATCCAGCAACACTACCTTTTACTAAAAGTAAATTATGTTCTGGAATAACTTTTAACACTTGAAGGTTCTGAGTTGTAACTCTATCACCACCCATTCTACCTGCCATACGCATACCTTTAAAAACTTTGGCTGGATAAGAACAAGCACCTATAGATCCTGGTTTACGTGCACGGTCATCTTGTCCGTGTGTAGATTGTCCAACACCACCAAAACCATGACGTTTCATAACACCTTGAAATCCTTTACCTTTAGATGTACCAACAACATCTACATATTTTGTGTCATTAAATAATTCCACTGTTATTACATCTCCAAGGTTATGGTCTTCATCAAATTTGAACTCGGCCAAGTGCTTTTTGGGTGTTGTGCCTGCTTTCTTAAAATGGCCTTGCTGTGGCTTAGAAGTATTTTTTTCTTTAGCTTCACCAAAGCCTAACTGAATAGCCTTATAACCATCTTTCTCAATTGTCTTTACTTGGGTTACAACACAAGGACCAGCTTCAATAACAGTGCACGGAACATTTTTTCCGTCGGCACTGAAAACGGATGTCATTCCGATTTTCTTTCCTAATAATCCTGGCATTTCAATTAAATTTAAATAAGTTTTCTTTATATTTGTACTATATTATTTTCTCTATACCTTAATACCCACTTCAACTCCTGAAGGTAGTTCTAACTTCATAAGAGCATCTACAGTTTTTGGGGTTGAGCTATATATATCTATAAGACGTTTATAGTCTGATAGCTGAAACTGTTCACGTGATTTTTTATTAACAAAAGTAGAACGATTTACCGTATAAATACGTTTATGTGTTGGCAAAGGAATTGGACCACTAACAATGGCTCCAGTTGCTTTTACTGCTTTCACTATTTTTTCAGCTGATTTATCTACTAACTGGTGATCGTAAGACTTTAACTTAATACGAATTTTTTGACTCATATCTTTATACTTATTTTTAATTAATATATATACTGGAGTATTTACATAAGAGTCATTCGCTATGAAAATACTCCAATATTAATAATTTATTTTATTAAATCAGAATTTCCGTGTAACTCCTCTAATATTTCCTTTGCTAAATTATTTGAAACTGGAGAATGATGATCATATTCCATAGATGAAGTTGCGCGACCAGAAGTAATTGTACGAAGTGCTGTTACATAGCCAAACATCTCAGATAGAGGTACCATAGCTTTCACAACTCTAGCTCCACTACGTCCTTCTTCCATACCTTGAACTAATCCACGACGTTTATTTAAATCACCTATCACATCACCCATATTTTCTTCTGGAGTAACCACTTCAACGCGCATAATAGGTTCCATCAATACAGGACCAGCCTGTGGACATAACTTTTTGAAGGCTTGATGGGCTACCAATTCAAAAGATAATTGATCTGAGTCTACAGGGTGAAAAGAACCGTCATTTAATGTAACTTTTAGTCCAGTTATAGGGAATCCTCCAAGTACACCATTAGCAAGGCAATCCTTAAAACCTTTCTCTACAGATGGAATAAACTCCTTAGGGACATTACCACCTTTTACTAAATTTATAAACTGTAAGTCCCCTTCCTTGTAATCTTCGTCTTTTGGTTCAATTGTTACATCTATACATGCAAACTTACCACGACCACCTGATTGCTTTTTATATGTCTCACGACTTTGAGCAGACTTTGTAATAGCTTCTTTATAATTAACTTGTGGTTTACCCTGATTACATTCTACTTTAAATTCTCGCTTCAAACGATCTATAATTATATCTAGATGAAGTTCACCCATTCCAGAAATAATTGTTTGTCCACTCTGCTCATCAGTACGAACTGTAAAAGTAGGGTCTTCCTCTGCTAATTTTTGCAATCCTGTATCAAGTTTAGCTATATCAGCTTGACTTTTAGGCTCAACAGCTATAGAGATTACAGTATCAGGGAAAGTCATAGACTCTAATACTATTGGTTTATTTTCATCACACAAAGTATCACCCGTTCTAATATCTTTGAACCCTACTCCTGCTCCAATATCTCCAGCTTCAATTGATTCCATAGGAATTTCCTTATTAGAATTCATTTGGAATAAACGGCTAATACGCTCTTTTTTACCAGAACGTGGATTATAAACATAAGATCCAGCTTCTACTTTTCCAGAATAAACTCTAAAGAATACTAAACGTCCCATAAAAGGATCCGTTGCAATCTTAAATGCCAATGCTGCGGTAGGTTCAGTGACACTTGGTTTACGAATTTCAATCTCTTCTGTTTCAGGATTTGTTCCCTCTACAGCCACAGTGTCCATTGGTGATGGTAAAAAGGCACATACATAATCAAGTAAAGGTTGAACACCTTTATTCTTATATGAAGATCCTAATAGCATAGGACAGCATTCCATTGCTATACAACCTTTTCGTATTGCAGCTATAATTTTTTCAGCAGGTATATCCTTACCATCAAGATAAAGTTCCATAACCTCATCATCATAATTAGAAGCACCTTCAAGTAGTTTATCACGCCACTCAGCAGCCTCATCTTCTAATTCAGATGGTATATCTTCTATATCATATTCAGCACCCATTGTTTCATCATGCCATAATATAGCTTTCATTTTTATAAGGTCAATTACACCTTTAAAATTTTCTTCAGCTCCAATAGGTATCTGTATTACAATTGGATTTGCTCCTAGTATATCTTTCATTTGAGTTACAGTCTCAAAGAAATCTGCACCAGAGCGATCCATTTTATTTACATATCCGATACGTGGTACATTATACTTATCTGCTTGACGCCATACCGTTTCTGATTGTGGTTGTACGCCATCTGCCGCAGAATAAGTTGCTACAGCACCATCAAGAACACGCAAAGAACGTTCTACTTCAGCTGTAAAATCTACGTGTCCTGGAGTATCTATTAAATTTATTTTGTAAGATTTACCCTCATAATTCCAATTACATGTTGTTGCAGCAGATGTGATTGTTATACCTCTTTCTTGTTCTTGAGCCATCCAATCCATTGTAGCTGCTCCATCATGAACTTCGCCTATTTTATGAGTTTTTCCTGTATAGAATAAAATTCTTTCAGAAGTTGTTGTTTTACCAGCATCAATATGAGCCATGATACCGATATTACGAGTCAATTTTAAATCGTGACTTGCCATTTTATTTCATTAAAATTTAAAATCGTTTAGAATCTAAAGTGAGCGAAAGCACGGTTAGCTTCTGCCATACGATGCATATCTTCTTTACGTTTATAAGCTCCACCTTGATTATTATAGGCATCCATTATTTCTGCCGCTAATTTTTCTGCCATACTTTTTCCACTACGCTTACGTGCAAATGAAATCATATTTTTCATTGATATACTTTCTTTTCTACTTGGGCGTATTTCTGTAGGAACTTGAAATGTAGCTCCACCTATGCGGCGGCTCTTTACCTCTACTTCTGGAGTAATGTTATCAAGTGCCTGCTTCCATATTTCAAGAGCTGTCTTATCTTCTTCACTATTTTTTTCTGTAACGATATCAAGTGCAGAATAAAAAATATCGTATGATGTATTTTTCTTTCCATCATACATTAAGTGATTGACAAATTTAGAAACTTTCAGATCGTTGTACTTAGAATCTGGTAAAATTATACGTTTCTTTGGTTTTGCTTTTCTCATTTTTTTAATTCTTATTTAATCTTGCGGAGGCTGTCGCTTTTACATTCTTCAATAATCACTCTTGATTATTTACTCAACCTAATTTATTAACAATTCTCCAGCAAAACAACTTTACTAATTATATAGATAGGTAGTTTAATAATCATCACCGAATATTAAACTATATTTTACTTTTTAGATGCTTTTGGACGTTTAGCACCATATTTAGAACGTCTCTGCGTACGATTAGCAACACCTGCGGTATCAAGTGTACCTCTTACTATATGGTAACGTACACCAGGTAAGTCTTTAACACGTCCACCGCGTACTAAAACAATACTATGTTCCTGTAAGTTATGACCTTCTCCTGGTATATAAGAGTTAACCTCTTTTTGATTCGTAAGACGAACACGAGCAACCTTACGCATTGCTGAATTTGGCTTTTTAGGAGTTGTTGTATATACACGAACACATACTCCACGACGCTGAGGACAGTTATCCAAAGCTGGAGATTTGCTCTTATCAACAACAACTTTTCTACCTTTCTTTACTAATTGAGAAATTGTAGGCATAATTGTTTTATTTATTTATTTTTGTATATATAATTTATTATCAAGATATTAAGTCCTTACATTATTTATCTTACTTGTATTTTTATAGTTATAAAGTAAATATAATGCTTTTCTTTTGAATTGCAAAGGTACAAATTTATCTTATGTAAATAATATTTTTTTAATTATAATATGTAACTATAAACACTCTATTAAATAAAAATAACATTTAAGGTAAAATTATTAACATTTATATGATTTAATCTACATAAAGATATTATGGAAATATTATTATAAATAGTACATAATATATTATTTTATTATCAATTTAAAAGTTTTACTTTCATTACTATTATATATGTTTATAACATAAATTCCATGCAAAGTATTCACTTGCAATTTATCCCCATTTACAGAATTAATTAATTTTCCATCAATACTATAAATAGAAATTCTTTCTGCGCTAAGAGATTTTATAGTATGTGTTTTTGAATCGTATATATATTCTAAAGGACACTTAGTAGTGGGGGCAATTTGTGTATTTGTTACTAAATATTTTAAACATGAAAATGCATTTATCTTTCCTGCCCCATATTTATTATTAGGTAAAATTCCCATTTGGTCTTCTTTTATAGCTGTATCGGTTATAATTTGTTTTGCTTCTGACAATGTCAAATTTGGATTAATTTCAAGCATAAGTGCTAATATTCCTGTAACTATTGGTGTTGCCATAGATGTTCCACTTTCTATACCCCAATAATATATACGACCATTATAATTTTCCTTATAAATACAATCAGCATTTGGATTCACACCTGCAAACTTCAAATTAGCATAAGAACTGTATGATGATACTATGGCTGCTCCTGGTGCTAATATATCTGGTTTAATCCGTCCATCAGATGTTGGACCTTTAGCAGATAAAGGATATAATGATTCTATTTTCCATGTTTTATTTGTAATATTATCAGTTAAAGACTTCCATGTATTACGGGTTACAAATGCACCAACAGAAATAGGCATCTTACCTGTTGCTGTCATTGCTATTGTATAATCAGATGTTCCTTCTTTAAACCCTTGCATCGAATTCGATGTAAAAAATCCATAATCACTATATGCTATAAGTGGTTTATTTTTAGACTTTAGTATTAATATCCAATCTTCAGAGTCTTTTTTTCTATAAGAAAAATTTAATTCGATAGAAGGATTATTAGTTAAAGGGTTTAATTTACAACTTGCTATAATCCTTGCATTTGGATCAGTTTCCTTTGCAAAATTTTCTATTTTTCTTGTCCATTCATTATTCATGCTAAAAGTATGAGAGAAAACGCTATTTTTCTTGGAGCTATCATATAACAAAAAGGTAACACTACCCTCACTACCTTTTTTCCCTTCAATAAAAATATTATCAGTTCCATACTTAGACATTTTTAAAAAGCTTTTATTATCAGTTCCTATTAAGGTAGAAGTTCTATTTCCTTCATTACCTGCAGCAATAGCAATTAAACATCCTTTTTTATTATAAACCAGATTATCTATCATACGAGCCATATAACCACTACCATCTTTATAGCCTCTCATTGTTCCAATACTAATATTAATAGCTATAGGTTTATTTAACTTCTTTGCATAATCTATCAAATAAGCTACTCCATCAACTATACCTTGTTCCGTACTATTTGTTGAAACTAAAACAATATCTGATTCAGGTGCAATACCTCTATAATTATTAAATGCACTACCAGCTGCAATACCAGCCACATGAGTTCCATGTGTTTGATAGTTATTATCTGTCTTTTTTTCTAAAATTTCTTTAGTGTTAGATAAAATTCTTCCATAAATTTTGTCTTTCGCATTATACATTGGAGAAATGCCCTGTTCCCAAACATTGATAATTCTGCATTTACCATCTTTGTCTTTAAAATTAGGATGTGTATAATCAAACCCTGAATCTATAATACCTATTAACACTCCTTTGCCTCGGTATGAAGAAACAAAATTAATGCTACTTTCATTAATTTCATTAAGATGTATAGCCTTTTTTGCTTCATCCATCATATTTATTGTGACAGGGCTTACTGCTATTTGTTTTACTCCTTCATCTTTAGATAATTCTTCTATTTTTTGTATTGGTACTATTGCTGTAAAATCATTTTCACAAGATGTTACAAAATGAATATTATAAAGATGAGTAAGTCTTTCTTTATCATCAGAAGAACGAAGTGAAATAAAAACATTAATATTTTTATTCTCAATATTATTGTCGCTACTACCTATAACTTGAACAGTTCTATTATCAATTTTTGTTGAATATTGCCTTATTATTTGAGAGTTTATGATAATAGGATTTATAATTAATAAAACTGTAATAATATATTTAATCATACTAAAAAGATATAAACAAAATTGGATGAAACACAAATGGTCATATCATTTCGTTCCATCCAATAAAACTTAATTTTCTAATTTACTTCAATATTACTTTTAGAGTCTTCCCTTTTACAAATTTGAGTATATAACATCCTGGTAAATCCAATGTAACACTTGTTCCAGAAGCAACAAGTGTTCCTAATGAATTATAAACATTCACAACATATTTAGAGCTTATAGTTCTACCACTAATAGTATAATTTAATTCTTTTGATAAAATATTTTCAGAAATACTAGTTGGCGTATTATTTTCATATTGCATAATAGGAAGACCATTATTAATATTATTTTCATCATATTTAAATGGTGATTCTGGATTTCCATTATTTAACTTATCAATAAATTTTTTATCTTTAAATTCATTAATGGGTACACTAACTGCTTTAGAATCAGGAGTACTTAGTTCGGATACTATATAACAATTCTCTATTTTATATGCACTTCCATCAGTTCCTGACACAATTCCTGAAGCTAATCCCATAAAACTAAGTGTATTTGGATCTTTCACAGTTGCAGCATTGTAACAATAAGCTATTATAGATTTATCAAACATACTACCAACTATACCTCCTGCATTCATGTATGTTCCTGTAATATTATTAATATTGCTACATCCTTTCACTATACCACTACCTTGTAAATGTCCAACAATACCTCCTAATTCCCAATTTCCATCTATAGCACCACGGTTAGAACAATTTTTTACTATACCATTATCAATATAACCTACAATACCTCCTATATAATTTGTTGCTTTTAGGTGTCCATAATTTATACAGTTTTCTATTACACCTCCCTCCATAGCACCTGCTATAATGCCAACAACATTATCAGATGTTTCTACTAAAGTTCCTTTACCTATAATAATATTGCGAATTACTGTAGATTGTGTTGTACATGCAAATAGCCCAACACCTCCCAATGATGATGATTGGCCATAAATAGAACCTACATTTTCTGTTTTATAATTAATAAATAAATTATTGATAACCTTATATTTACCATCAAAAGTTCCTTTAAAGTATAATGATTCATCTTTTGTTACACTCTCTTGAGTTCCTTCTTTTTGTTCGGTATATTTATTATATCTACCAATTGGGATAAATGGTTTATTTCCCATATCCAAATCAGAAGTCAATGAAAAATATTTCCCCGCATAAGTTTCTCCATTTCTAACAGATTTAGATAAATAAGCTAAATGTTCTGGCTTTTCAATTAAAAAAGGATTTTCTTCTGTTCCATCTCCCCTATTCCACTTTTCTATTGTGTTGCCATCCCATACTTTTTGAGCATTTATACACAATACTGATAATAATAAAAACAATAGTAATAAATAAAATTTTCTCATATAAAATAAATTTGTTAGTTAAATATATTTTGTACAAAGATATTGTATAAAATATTACTATGTGTTTTTTTTTTGTTAATTGTTATTAATTACTGTAATTTTAAGGTGTAATGGAGATTTGGAGCTTTTCTGTCTACCAAATGTCCATTACACCAATTTTAAATTGTATTATTGGTGTCTGATAAAACGTTTTCTAAAAAAATAATTTAGGGCTGACACTTCTAACGAAGTATCAGCCCTTTTGGTCATCTTTGTTTTTGTTAAATAAAAATATAACCATGAGCAAAGATAGTCATTTTACAGTATAGCAATAATAGATAATAAATTATAGTAAAAAATATATACAAAAGATTGTTTTAGATTTGCTGTGCTGTATGTATATAGAGCAGCAATTGGTCTATATTTAAAGATTATTTTAACTATAAAATATGAGTTTATAACTGATTAAAATACAACCTATTACGCTATACTGAATAATTACTAAAATAGTTTACTAATAAACGTCTCAACAGTTCTTCTATAAACGTCTTATCGATCCTTATTAAAACGTTCAAGTGTTTCTATAAGGGTTGTTATTGTATTCCTTAATAAATTATTTTAGAGTTTCTTTTTACAGGTAATTTTTCTTTACAATTACTGCTTTATTTATATTATTATTGTTTATTTTTTACCACTCGCAAAGGTGTTCAAAATAGAAATCTCTTCTTTTTTACAAAGTACTAACTTTGGCTAAGTATAAGTTTATAATTATGTCAAAAGTTCACTTTAGTTCTTGTATACAAAAGCAGATGGTTCGTATATCGTAAAACAAAAAATACCGTTCAACAAAGATTAGTTACACAAAAATAATATTTAGCAAAGAAAATAATATTATAAGTTATTGGTGTCTGGTAAAACGTTTTCTAAAAAAATAATTTAGGGCTGACACTTCTAACTAAGTATCAGCCCTCTTGGTTACCTTTTTTTTGTTAAATAAAAATATAACCATGAGCAAAGATTGTCATTTTACCTAACAGCAATAAAACTGTATATCCACTATAGATATCACTGCTTTGAATTATAAAATGAGTGTGCAACATCATAGCTACACACTCATCTTCTATAATATAGATTATATTACTCTTCTGTATTATTATAACCTAATACATTTTTCTTATTTGCCTCAATAGAAGCATACTCGTCATTAGAGCCAACTATAAGTTTCTGCCATTGACGAAGTCCTGTACCTGCAGGAACAAGATGTCCACAAATAACATTCTCTTTCATACCTTCTAAGGTATCACATTTTCCGCGTATAGCAGCTTCGTTTAGAACCTTTGTGGTTTCTTGGAAAGATGCGGCAGACATAAAACTCTTAGTACCAAGTGCTGCACGTGTAATTCCTTGTAACATCTGTGTTGCTGTAGCTTGTACTGCATCCCTTACTTGAACTGTACGAAGGTCTCTCCGTTTCAAAATAGAATTTTCATCACGTAACTTTCGAGCAGATAATATCTGTCCTTTATAGCATACTTCTGAATCTCCAGGATCAGTTACGACTTTCTTTCCCCAAATACGATCATTTTCTGCAGAGAAATCAAGTTTATCACATACCTCTTGCTCAAGGAATATAGTGTCGCCAGGATCGTCAATGCGTACTTTTCTCATCATC
Source organism: uncultured Prevotella sp. (assembly GCA_946998295.1). Classification (GTDB taxonomy): domain Bacteria; phylum Bacteroidota; class Bacteroidia; order Bacteroidales; family Bacteroidaceae; genus Prevotella. Next base: position 12,015 of record CAMPYS010000004.1, on the reverse strand, counting down.
TGTCTAACTATTATTTCAAAGTGTTTATCATTAATCTTTACACCTTGTAAACGATAGACATCTTGGATCTCATTAACGATATACTCTTGAACAGCAGTTGGACCTTTTATAGATAATATATCTGCAGGTGTTATAATACCATCAGAAAGAGGTGTACCAGCACGAACAGCATCATGTTCTTGAACAAGTATTTGCTTTGAGAGACTAACTAAATATTTATGCTGTTCTCCAGTTTTAGAAGTAACTATTATTTCTCTATTTCCTCTCTTAACTTTTCCCATAGCAACCTCTCCATCTATTTCAGAAACAACTGCAGGGTTAGAAGGATTGCGTGCTTCAAATAATTCTGTTACACGTGGTAATCCACCTGTAATATCACCAGCACCTCCAAGTGATCGAGGTATTTTAACAAGTATAGTACCTGTTTTTATTTCAGCCCCATCTTTAACTATCTGTTCTAAGTGTCCACCTACAGGAAGGTTATAAGTACCAAAAATATCCTCTGGAGCATATGTCCCATCTGGACGTTTCTTTGCACCAATACGCACAATATCAACTGTTGGAACTTTAGACTTATCACGAGACTCGGTTATAATACGTTCTGTAAGACCAGTTGCATCATCTGTTTCAGCCTTATAAGTTAAACCTTCTACAACATTATGCAAACGAAGTAAACCTGCATATTCACTAACAATAACAGCATTAAAAGGATCCCACTTACATATAAGATCGTCTTTTTTAACCTCACTACCTGCTTTAAAATAAAGTGAACTTCCATAAGGAATACTTTCAACAAGCAACACTATTCCTGTATTAGGGTCTATAAAACGAACTTCAGCTAAACGACTTACAACTTTTTCACACTCCTTACCCTCCTCATCAACATAAGGAACAGTACGTAATTCATCAAATTCTATTTTTGTTTCATTTTTAGCAATAATAGCTGCATTGGCTGCTGCATTAGATGCTATACCTCCAGCATGGAAAGTACGTAATGTCAACTGTGTACCAGGCTCTCCAATAGCTTGAGCAGCTATAACTCCAACAGCTTCTCCAATCTGAACCATTCTAGCTGTTGCAAGGTTTCTACCATAACATTTTTGACAAACACCCTTCTTACTTTCACAAGTCAAAACAGAGCGAATCTCTACCATCTCAAGTGGTGAATCTTCTATAAGCTTGGCTTTTTGTTCTGTTATTTCTTCACCAGATGCTACTATTAATTCACCTGTTGTTGGATGAATAACATCATGTACAGAAACACGACCAAGAATCCGTTCATAAAGAGAAGCTATGACCTCATCTCCATTTTTTAAAGCCCTACATTCAAGGCCACGTAGAGAACCACAATCTTGTTCTGTTATAATAACGTCATGAGAGACATCTACAAGTCTACGAGTAAGATAACCAGCATCTGCAGTTTTCATAGCCGTATCAGCAAGACCTTTACGGGCACCATGTGAAGCTATAAAATACTCTAATACTGACATACCTTCTTTAAAATTTGAAAGAATTGGATTTTCAATAATTTGAGCACCTTCTGCACCAGCCTTTTGAGGTTTAGCCATTAAACCTCTCATACCAGCAAGCTGAGCTATCTGATCTGCAGAACCACGAGCACCAGAATCAAGCATCATATATACAGCATTAAAGCCCTGATCATCTTCTATCATGTGCTTCATAACACTAGTCTTTAAGCTATTATTCACATGAGTCCATGCATCAATAACTTGGTTATAACGTTCCTTGTCGGTTATAAATCCCATACCATAGTTAGCTTTCACCTGATCTACTTCCGCTTGACCTTTAGCTACTATATCATTTTTTTCTTCAGGAACAATAATATCACCTAAGTTAAATGAAAGTCCTGCAGTATATGCCATCTTATATCCTAGGTTCTTTATGCCATCAAGGAAAGCACATGCGCGTGCCATACCAACAACCTTAATAACATCAGCTATAAGACTTCGCAAAGATTTCTTAGAAATAATTCCATTGAAAAATCCGACTTCAGTTGGTATTATTTGGTTCACAATAACACGTCCTACCGATGTTTCGATAAGATTTTTCTGTAGTTTTCCATCTATAACATCATCTACTACTACTTTCACTTTAGCATGCAAATCACAACAACCTTCATTATAGGCAATAATAGCTTCCTCTGCTCCATAAAAAGATAACCCTTCGCCTTTAGCTCCAGGTCGTATCTTAGTTATATAATAAAGACCAAGAACCATATCTTGTGAAGGTACAGTAATAGGAGCTCCATTTGCAGGATTCAAAATATTATGACTTTGAAGCATAAGGATTTGTGCCTCAAGTATAGCTTCATTACTTAAAGGAAGATGAACAGCCATTTGATCTCCATCAAAGTCTGCATTAAAAGCGGTACATGCTAAAGGATGAAGCTGTATAGCCTTACCCTCTATCAACTTAGGTTGAAATGCTTGTATACCGAGTCTGTGAAGTGTCGGAGCTCTATTAAGTAATACAGGATGTCCTTTCATTACATTCTCAAGAATATCCCATATAATTGGCTCACGCCTATCTACAATTTTTTTTGCACTTTTTACAGTTTTTACAATACCACGCTCAATAAGTTTACGAATAATAAATGGTTTGTATAATTCAGCAGCCATTAATTTAGGTAAACCACACTCGCCCATCTTTAATTCTGGTCCAACAACAATAACAGAACGAGCAGAATAGTCAACACGTTTACCAAGCAAATTTTGGCGGAAACGTCCTTGCTTTCCTTTTAATGAATCAGAAAGTGATTTTAAGGGTCTATTACTTTCACTCTTAACAGCAGAAGATTTTCTACTATTATCAAACAAAGAGTCAACAGCTTCCTGTAACATACGTTTTTCATTACGTAGAATAACTTCAGGAGCTTTTATCTCTATCAATCGTTTTAATCTATTATTACGAATAATAACACGCCTATAAAGATCATTTAAATCAGAAGTTGCAAAACGACCTCCATCCAATGGCACTAAAGGACGTAATTCAGGGGGAGTTACTGGTATAATCTTCATTATCATCCATTCTGGACGATTTATACCTTTTGACTGTCTAAAAGCTTCTACTACTTGTAAACGCTTCAAGGCCTCAGTTTTCCTTTGCTGACTTGTGTCCGTAGTAGCTCGGTCTCTAAGCTCCCCTATCAAATGATCTAAATCTATATTTTTCAAAAGATCATAAATAGCATCAGCTCCCATTTTTGCAATAAACTTCTTTGGATCAGAATTATCCAAATGCTCATTTCCATTAGGGAGTCTATTCTCAACTATGTCTAAATACTCTTCCTCGCTAAGTAGATCTCCTTTATGTGATCCATTCAAGTCTTCTTCAGAGTCAGTTCTTTTCATTCCCTCAACAACACCAGGCTGAATAACAATATACTTTTCATAGTAAATAATACTATCCAGCTTTTTTGTAGGAAGTCCTAAAAGATAACCTATTTTATTAGGAAGACTTCTAAAATACCATATATGTGCAACAGGAACAACTAACTCAATATGCCCTTCACGTTCACGTCTTACCTTTTTCTCTGTAATCTCAACGCCACATCTGTCACAAACAATACCTTTATAACGAATACGCTTATATTTACCACAAGCACATTCATAATCTTTTGTAGGACCAAATATACGTTCACAAAATAATCCGTCTCGTTCAGGCTTATATGTACGGTAGTTGATTGTTTCTGGTTTTGTTACTTCGCCGTAAGAATTTTCTAGGATTTCCTCTGGAGAAGCTAAACCTATTGTTATTTTGTTAAAATTATTCTTAACTTTATTATCTCTTTTAAAAGCCATATATATTATAATTTGGGGTATTCAAAATTAATCAAGCTTTATACTTAAACCAAGTCCACGTAGTTCGTGTAGTAAAACATTTAAAGATTCTGGAATTCCAGGTGTTGGCATAGGTTCACCCTTTACAATAGCCTCATAAGTTTTAGATCTACCTACCACATCATCTGATTTAACTGTAAGTATTTCTTGTAAAACGTGAGAAGCTCCAAATGCTTCAATTGCCCAAACCTCCATTTCTCCAAAACGTTGACCTCCAAAATGAGCTTTACCTCCAAGAGGTTGCTGCGTAATTAAAGAATAAGGTCCTATACTCCTAGAGTGCATCTTATCTTCAACCATATGTCCCAATTTCAAAAAATAAGTTACACCTACTGTAGCAGGTTGGTCAAAAGGTTCTCCTGTTTCACCATCATAAATATAAGTAGAACACATATTTGGTAAACCTGCCTTATCTGTCCATTCCTTTAAATCATCTAATTTTGCACCATCAAAAATTGGTGTCGCAAAACGTACGCCAAGTTTACTACCAGCTGCACCTAATATTGCTTCAAAAATTTGTCCTAAATTCATACGTGATGGTACACCCATAGGATTTAGAACTAAATCAACAGGTCTTCCATCCTCTAAAAATGGCATATCTTCAACACGTACAACCTTAGAAACAATACCTTTATTTCCATGTCTACCTGCCAATTTATCACCAACCTGTATCTTACGCTTCTTTGCTATATATACTTTAGCCATTTGCAAGACACCTGATGGAAGTTCATCACCTATGGTTATAGCAAACTTTTTACGTCTTAATTCCGCATCCATTTGCTTGAACTTCTTGATGTAGTTCATTATGAGCTTTTGTATCAATTCATTTGTATGTTCATCATCTGTCCACCCACTTGATTGTACACCCTCATAGTCTAAATTTTTCAAAATTGCAGTAGTAAATGTACTTCCTTTGGTTACTATTTCTGCATTAGAATAGTCTTTTATTCCCTGTGAAAGTTTATCAGAAGTAAGTTCTAATAATTTATCAACTAATAAGTCTTTTAAATCATTGTTCTTAGCTTCTTGTTCTTCATCTAACCGCTTTAATATTTCTTTATCCTTACGCTTAGTTTCACGAGTCTTAACAGCACGAGCAAATAATTTTTTATCTATAACAACACCACTCAAAGATGGATTAGCTCTTAAAGACGAATCTTTTACATCACCAGCTTTATCACCAAATATAGCTCTTAATAGTTTTTCTTCAGGCGTAGGATCACTTTCACCTTTTGGAGAAATTTTTCCAATCATTATATCACCCGGTTCAACACGAGCGCCAATACGAATTATACCATTTTCATCGAGATCTTTAGTAGCCTCTTCACTTACATTAGGTATATCAGCTGTAAACTCCTCAACTCCTCTTTTTGTTTCTCTAACCTCTAAAGAATATTCGTCTACATGTACAGAAGTTAAAATATCTTCACGTACCATTCGTTCAGAAATAACAACAGCATCCTCATAATTATATCCTTTCCAAGGCATATATGCAACGAGTAAGTTACGACCTAATGCCAATTCTCCATTTTCTGTTGCATATCCCTCTGTAAGTATATCTCCAGCCTTAACCCGTTGCCCTTTAACACATATAGGACGAAGATCTACCACCATATTCTGATTAGTCCTACGAAACTTTGGTATTTTATACTCTTTAATAGATGGTTCAAAACTTACGAACTCTTCGTCTTCTGTACGATCATACAATATACGAATATGCATTGCATCTACATATTCTATAACACCATCACCTTCAGCGGTAATCATAGTACGAGAATCTTCACATACTTGTTTTTCCAATCCAGTTCCTACAATAGGTGCATCGTTATGGAGTAAAGGAACAGCTTGACGCATCATATTACATCCCATTAATGCACGATGCCCATCATCATGTTCCAAAAATGGTATTAAACCAGCAGAAACAGAAGCTATCTGTTGTGGAGAAACATCCATTAATGCAACTTGATCCGGACTAACAACAGGATAATCTGCATCCTGACGACACTTTACATACGTTCGTATAAAAGTACCGTCTGGTCTTAAAGGTGCATTTCCCTGTCCTACAGGAAGTTCTTCTTCCTCCTCAGCTGTCATATAAATAACATTATCATTATTCAAATCAACTTTACCATTAACAACTTTTCGGTATGGAGTAGAAATAAATCCTAAATCAGTTATCTTTGCATAAAGACATAATGAAGAAATTAATCCGATATTTGGTCCTTCAGGAGATTCTATAGGACAAAGTCTTCCATAATGAGTATAATGAACATCACGAACTTCAAAGCCTGCACGCTCACGTGAAAGTCCTCCAGGTCCAAGTGCAGAAAGTCTACGCTTATGAGTAACTTCTGCTAAAGGATTCGTTTGATCCATAAATTGACTCAAAGGATTTGTTCCAAAGAATGAATTTATAACACTAGATATTGTTTTTGCATTTATCAAATCAGTTGGCTGAAATACTTCATTATCGCGTACATTCATTCTTTCGCGTATAGTTCTACTCATTCGGACTAGACCAATAGAAAATTGGTTTGCCAACTGCTCTCCTACTGTACGTACACGCCTATTAGATAAATGGTCAATGTCATCAACTGTCGCATTAGAATTCACCAAATTAATTAGATATTTAATAATCTCTATAATATCATCCTTGGTCAGGATTCTAACATCCATATCTGTATCAAGCCCTAACTTTGTATTAATTCTATAGCGCCCAACTTCACCTAAATCGTATCGTTTGTCGGAGAAAAATAAATTTTGAAAAACTTCTCTAGCACTAGCATCATCTGCCGCATCTGCATTTCGCAATTGTCGATATATATAATTAACAGCTTCTATTTCTGAGTGGCTAGGATCCTTTGCAAGAGTATTAAATATAATAGAATACTTATTTGCTACATCAGTATCTTTATGCAAAAGAATAGAAGAAATTCCGCTTTCAAGTATGATATCTATATTATCTTCTGTTATCTCGTTTTCACGTTCAATGACAACATCATTTCTCTCAATAGATACAACTTCACCTGTATCTTCGTCAACAAAGTCCTCATTCCAGCTCTTCATTACATTACCAGCTAATTTTCTTCCGATAACAGCTTTCAGATTTTTTTTGTTAACTTTAACCTCTTCACAAAGATCAAAAATTTGCAAAATATCTTTATCGGTTTCATACCCTATAGCACGAAGCATTGTTGTTACTGGCAATTTTTTCTTTCTATCAATATATGCATACATAACATTATTAATGTCAGTAGCAAATTCTATCCAAGATCCCTTAAAAGGTATAATACGAGCGCTATATAGAACCGTACCATTAGCATGTACTCCTTGTCCAAAAAATACACCAGGAGATCTATGCAACTGAGAAACTACTACACGCTCTGCTCCATTAATAACAAATGTTCCATTATTAGTCATATAAGGTATATTACCCAAAAAGACATCTTGAATTACAGTTCCAAAATCCTCGTGATCAGGATCCGTACAATACAATTTCATTTTAGCCTTCATTGGAACACTATAAGTTAATCCACGCTCTAAACATTCCTCTATTGTATAACGTGGTGGATCAACATAATAATCTAAAAACTCTAGAACAAAATTATTACGTGTATCAGTAATTGGGAAATTCTCTACAAATACCTTATACAGACCATCTTTCTTACGTTCTTCAGGTGGAGTATCCAACTGAAGAAAATCCTTAAAAGACTTTAACTGTAAATCAAGGAAATCAGGATATGGATAAGGATTTTGTACACTGGCGAAATTTATCCGTTGACTATTCTCTGTTGCCATAAATTTAAATTAAACTATTATCCTAATGTCTTTCTACTAAGAAATATATAAAATATCCAAAGATAAAGAAAGGTTAGAATTCACCTACTTGGCAAATTCTAACCTTGTATTAATATGCTGTATTTAGTAATACTTTATAATTATTATATATTACTTCAATTCAACCTTAGCACCTTCAGCTTCAATAAGCTTTTTCAAATTTTCAGCTTCATCCTTAGCAACGCCCTCTTTAACAGTTGAAGGAGCAGCATCAACTAAGTCTTTAGCTTCTTTTAAAGTTAGTCCACAAGCTTCTTTAACGGCCTTAACAACTTTCAATTTACTAGCACCTACTTCAGCAAGAACAACATTAAATTCTGTTTTTTCTGCTTCAGCAGCACCAGCACCAGCACCAGCAGCAGGTCCAGCAACTGCGACAGCTGCAGCAGCAGGTTCAATTCCATACTCATCCTTAAGGACTGTAGCTAACTCATTTACTTCTTTTACAGTAAGATTTACTAATTCTTCTGCAATAGCTTTAATATCTGCCATTTTTTATACTTTTTTTATTTATTCGTTTATTAATGTAATTTATTACTTTATGTAAGTTTTATTCAGGACGCTCGCCTAAAGTTTTAAGCACACCATGTATAGTGTTTGCGCCAGATTGCAGAGCTGAAACAACATTCTTCGCTGGTGACTGTAGCAAAGCCAAAACATCAGCAATAAGTTCATTTTTACTCTTAAGAGCTACAAGCTCTTCTAATCTTTCACTTCCTACAAAAATAGTTTCTTCAGCATAAGCTGCTTTTAGAGATGGAATTCCCTCTTTAACATATTCTTTAAGAAGCTTTGCAGGCGTATTTGCAGTATTAGTAAACAATACAGCAGTATTACCTTTTAAAGAGCCATATAAAGGTTCATAATCCAAATCTGATGTTTCAAAAGCTTTATGTAAAAGATTATTTTTAACAACAACCATTTTAATTTCACTTTTGAAACACTTGCGCCTAAGAGAACTAGTTTTCTCAGCATTCATTCCTGTAACATCTATAAGATAGAAATGAGGATACTCTTTTAATTTCTCTGTAAGACTAGCAATAATTGTATCTTTTACTTCTTTCTTCATTTTACAACAGTTTTAGAGAATTATTCAACAGATTTTGAATCAATCTTAATACCCTTACTCATTGTGCTAGAAATAAAGATACTCTTAATATATGTACCTTTAGCAGCGGCAGGTTTTAATTTGATAACAGTAGAAATAAATTCTTTAGCATTACCAAAAATCTGTTCAGATGACATACTAACCTTACCAATTGAAGTGTGTATAATACCTGATTTATCAACTTTAAAGTCAATTTTTCCAGACTTAACTTCTTTTACCGCTTTAGCAACATCCATAGTTACAGTACCACTCTTAGGATTAGGCATTAATCCTCTAGGTCCTAATATACGACCTAAAGGCCCAACCTTCCCCATACAAGATGGCATAGTAATTATTACATCAATATCTGTCCATCCACCATTGATCTTCTGAATATATTCATCAAGACCAACATAATCAGCTCCAGCCTCTTTCGCAGCAGCTTCCTGATCAGGGGTACATAGACACAGCACACGTGTCACTTTTCCAGTTCCATTAGGTAAAGTAACAACTCCACGTACCATTTGATTAGCTTTACGTGGGTCAACACCTAATCGAACATCAATATCAATAGAAGCATCAAATTTTGTAGTAGTTATATCTTTAACCAATTTAGAAGCTTCCTCCAAAGTGTATGCCTTCCCTATTTCAACCTTCTCAGCTACTGATTTCTGATTTTTTGTCAGTTTACTCATCTTTACTTTTGAAGTTAAATGTTATTTACATGGGAAGTCCCCTTTTACAGTAATTCCCATACTACGTGCAGTTCCTGCGACAAGTTTCATGGCAGCCTCAATAGTAAAACAATTCAGATCTGCCATTTTATCCTCAGCAATAGTTTTAATTTGTTCCCAAGTTACAGAAGCAACTTTTTTACGATTAGGTTCACCTGAACCGCTTTTTATCTTGGCAGCTTCGAGCAACTGTACAGCTGCAGGAGGAGTCTTGATAATAAAACTAAAAGACTTATCGTTGTAGTATGTAATGACAACTGGAAGAACTTTTCCTGCCTTATCTTGAGTACGCGCATTAAATTCTTTACAGAATCCCATAATGTTTATACCCTTAGAACCTAAAGCTGGTCCAACAGGAGGAGAAGGATTAGCAGCGCCACCTTTAATCTGTAATTTGATTAATCCAGCAACTTCTTTAGCCATTTTTATTAATATTTATTTGTTAATTATAAAAGAAGAATATTTTTATTCGTAACAATAACTATTCCTCTTTTGATACTTGCATAAAACTTAGTTCCAATGGATTTTGTCTACCAAAAATCATAACCATTACTTTCAGTTTATGCTTATCTAAATTCACTTCCTCTATAGTACCATGGAAACCAGTAAATGGACCATCAATCACCTTAACAGCTTCACCTACTTTATAAGCGAAATTCTGCATATCGTCAAAGACAGTATCCTCTACATTACCAAGCAGCCTATTAACTTCAGACTGACGAATAGGAGAAGGATTAGACATGCTTCCAAGAAAACCGAGTACATTAGGTATAAAACGAAGTGTAGAAGCAACTTCAGAGTTCATTAAAGCTTGAACAAGAACATAACCTGGCAAACTTAATTTTTCAGTTATAACTCGTTTCCCATTACGCAATGAAGCGTAACTTTCAGTAGGTAACAATACATTAAAAACATGTTGAGATAACATTTCATTTTTTCTCAATTCTGCATCAATATATTCTTTAACTTTAGCTTCTTTCCCGCTTATTGCTCGAAGCACATACCATTTTTTTTCAGTATCAGCCATCTTCCTTATATGTATTTAGCCAGGGTAAACAAAACTCATCACATGCTGAGATATAAAATCAAAAATAAACACAACAATAGCAATAACTAGGGAAGCAGATAATACAATCATTGCACTATGTGTTAATTCAGCACGTGTAGGCCACGTTGTTTTGTAAGCAAGTTCCTCGTAACAGTTCTTGCAATAGTTTACAATTTTTCTAAACATCTTATTTCGATTAGCACGGGTTGAAGGACTCGAACCCTCGACACCTGGTTTTGGAGACCAGTGCTCTACCAACTGAGCTAAACCCGTATAAATAAGTTCTCACTATTATGCGAGAACTTATTTATATTAATTTAATTATTAATCCTCGTAAACTTCTGTTATTTGACCAGAACCTACTGTACGACCACCTTCACGAATAGCAAAACGTAAACCTGGATTCAAAGCAACAGCATAAATAAGTTCTACTGTTATCTCAACGTTATCACCTGGCATTACCATTTCTACACCTTCAGGCAATTTAATTTCTCCTGTACAGTCCATAGTACGTAAGTAGAATTGAGGACGATAATGATTTCCAAATGGTGTATGACGTCCACCTTCTTCTTTCTTCAAAATATAAACTGTAGCTTTAAATTTCTTAAATGGTTTAATCTGTCCTGGATGACAAAGAACCATACCACGTTTAATTTCTGATTTATCAATACCACGTAAAAGTAGACCTACATTATCACCAGCTTGTCCCTCCTCAAGTATCTTACGGAACATTTCAACACCTGTTACAGTAGATTTTTTATCTTCACCAAGTCCAAGTAATTCAACCTCATCTCCAACATGAATAACACCTGTTTCAATACGACCTGTAGCAACTGTACCACGACCTGTTATAGAGAATACGTCTTCGATAGGCATCAAGAATGGTTTATCTGTAGCACGTGGAGGCTCTTGTATCCAAGTATCTACAACATCCATAAGTTCCATTATCTTATCAGTCCACTTCTGCACGCCATTCAATGCACCAAGTGCAGAACCGCGAATAATTGGAGTATTCTCTTCATATCCATATTGTGTTAAGATTTCAACAAGCTCCATCTCAACAAGTTCGAGCATTTCCTCATCGTCTACCATATCACACTTATTCAAAAAAACGACCAAACGAGGAACGTTTACCTGACGTGCTAATAATACGTGTTCACGAGTCTGTGGCATAGGACCATCTGTTGCAGCACAAACCAATATAGCACCATCCATTTGAGCAGCACCTGTAACCATATTTTTCACATAGTCAGCGTGTCCTGGACAATCAACATGAGCATAATGACGTTTTGCAGTTTCGTACTCAATATGTGAAGAATTTATAGTTATACCACGCTCTTTTTCTTCTGGAGCGTTATCTATCTGATCAAAAGACTTAGCTTCTTCACCACCAAACCCTTTATCATGAAGAGTTTTAGAAATAGCAACTGTCAAAGTAGTCTTACCGTG
>CAMPYS010000003.1 GCA_946998295.1 uncultured Prevotella sp. | reverse complement strand
AATAATTTTTTAAAGACTCTTTATTCATAGGGATTATTTATTTTATTTTATAGTACCATTATCAACGGTAAAAATTTTGTAATCTAAATTATGGTTCTTAAAAATGTCAGTTAAGTGGTCTTTGTTAGTGTCCGTTATAAATATTTGTCCAAAGTCGTTTCCAGCAACAAGTTTAACTAAGTTTTCCACCCTAAGTGCATCTAACTTATCAAATAAGTCATCAAGGAGTAGGAGAGGTGCTTTTTGTTTTGTAGCTTGTTTTAGAAACAGAAATTGTGCAAGTTTGAGGGCTATAACCATCGACTTTATTTGTCCTTGACTACCCTCTTTTTTTAGAGGGTATCCATTTAGTTTTATAATAATGTCGTCTTTATGAATTCCGTGTAGCGAGTATCCCATAATTAAGTCTTTGGCTCTGCTCTCTTGTATAGTTTTCAGTAAGTCACCATTTTGTCCATGTGAAACATAATCTATAGTTATATTTTCATTTTCGTTAGTTATTTTGCTATAAATATTTTGAAAAATAGGAGTAAGCTTTTCTATGTAATTTAATCTTGCTTTGAAAATAGCATCTCCATATTCAGCCATTTGCATTTCTAAAAGTTCTATAAGCGTTTCGTCTATAGTCTCCTCTTGTTTTAAAAGTTTATTCCTATTTTGAAGTGCTTTATTATATTTTAGTAGTGTGTCGAGATATTCGTGTTTATATTGTGATATAACAATATCCATTAACTTTCTTCTCTCTTCACTTCCTCCGTTAATAACCGAAATGTCAGCTGGCGAAATAAAAATAAGCGGAATTAGTCCAATATGTTGGCTAAGTTTTTTATATTCTTTCTTATTACGTTTGAAATGTTTTTTCTGTCCCCTTTTTAGTCCACAATATATATAATCTTCTGAAGTATTGTTATTATAGTTATTAATGTATTTTCCTTCAAGTACAAAAAAGTCTTTTCCGTGAGTAATAAGGTCAGAATCTTTGGAGTTAAAAGCACTATGGCAGAAGGAAAGGTAAAAAATGGCATCAAGCACATTTGTTTTTCCCTCTCCATTATTTCCTATTAAGCAATTTATTTTGTGCGAGAAATTTAAATTCTCCGACTTAATATTTTTAAAGTTAATGATAGATATAGATGATAATAACATTTTATTACTGTTTTTTAGCATCCACTTCCATCAATATTGCAACTCATAGTTTTGTTTTTAGTTGGTTTTAGCCCAGCTTCTTCAGGTTTTAGTGTAATAGTTCCATCTTCTAACACAAAACATGGAATACCTATAAACCCTTTACTTTTTGCTTCATCAAACACAGGGCTGTTATCTCTTATTTTTATAAATTCTTTTAGGTTTCGTACATGACTATCAATATTTATAATTTCATATTTATTATTACCTTTTACTTGTTTTTCTATATTTATACAGTCAGGGCATGTATTTGTACTATATATTTTAATCATATTGTTACTTATAGTTATTTATTTTTACTTATGAATTACAAATTTTCCTTTTGTTTACAGTAAATTTATGTTCTGTTGTAGGAACAAACTTTCCTCTTTGTTCTAAAAAATCAACTAATTCCTCTGCAGTCATATTTTCTGTGCAGCAAGTGAAAAATTTTTCTCCCTTCCCAAATTTTCTTATTATAGCATCAATTAATTCTTTTCTTGTAGCATAGCTATTATTTTCCATCATGTGGAGTACTTCATGACCATGTATCATTTTTCTAATTGTTTATTTTGTTTATTTATTGAAAAAAAAATATTATCTTATTTGGAATTTAGTTTCGCAATATCCCACTAATTTATCAGTTCTTCCTCCTTGTTCTCTATAATATACAAGAGCTTGGTATGTATTTTCAGTTTGGTAGAATGAACCTTCTATAGGAATACAACTAAATTCTCCTTTATTGTTTTTTACTATATATTGATAGTTATAATATCCTAACTTTAGAGGTATAGTAACCTCATATAGTTTAGTCTCGTTGTTATATTTGAGTTTATATTTTGGTATAAATAAGTCGTATGTCCAGTCGCCATTTATATATATATCCCCATTTGTTATCATAGGTGCATTTAATCTGAAATGCGTTTTTACATAATCACTTTCTGTATCATTATTGTAATTGTCCGAATTTCTTATCAGAAAAGAGCCGTTAGCATCTTTATCGTATATATAGTTTTTACGTGGATAATCAATAAATGGGTATGCGTTATACGAAGAACCATCCCAACTAATTTTATCTATTCCTAATGTTGGTACTTTTGTTGATAGAATTTCAATTTTTCTATATTCGTTTCCCGCTAAAAATATAAAATTATTACAGTGTGTCCACCGTAGTCCTGTAGGCATGATATAAGTAGGCTTTGCGTTTTTACGTAAATTGTGCCATTGTTTATTTTGTAATAATACAGTTTCTATTTGATAGTTAGGATTTATTACATTATATTTTCCATAGGACAAATCCATATCTATTTGTTGGTGATATTGATTTACCGTTGCATCTGTAGCAGTTTTTACAGTAAGTTTTATAGGCATAGTATTTTCAAACTGTTCAATTATCATAAAACTTACTTGAGCAATAGGCTCGTTATTAGCATCTTGAATAGTTAGCAAGTAATTTCCTGACAGTTTAGGTCTGCACCGAGAATTTGGTATTTGAATTTGGTAATGAGTATATGGTATTGTTGTTAGTGTTGAGGGAGTAATGTTATCAATAGTATTATTATCAGCAAACCCTTCAACGAAATCGCTTTCAAATATTCCTTTAGTTGGGTTCCAATTTGCATCGCAGTGCGTTATGTTGTATGTTAGATTTTGATGTTCTGTAGATAGTTCATCAAAATCGATAGTTAATATACCATTATTAAGTTCTATTATCGGTAACGAAGTCCAATTATTATCTGCAACAACTTTAATCGACCTTATATTATTGTTGAATATTTTATTATATTGAGCTTTTATAGATATTGGATAGCCCATCATAATAATTTGTATTATTATCAAACAGTAAAATTTATGCATAAAAAATATAATACCGTTATAGTCTATTGGCAAAGTTAAGAAAACTTTTTTTTATTAACTTATATATATATTTATATTATATCTAAAAAATAAAGTAAGCCATACTTCACTTTTTTGTAAGTATGGCTTATATATATCTATACATAAAAAACTTTTTAAAGTATAAACTGTATAGTAATGGTGTATAACAGTAAGTTATTCACCATCTTTATGTAAGACTAAAAACCATTTCCTTTTTTTGTATCTTTATTTATATTATTCCTCTTAATCTATCATCAAAAGCAGATAGTGATGCTTTTGCACCCTCTCCCATAGCAATGATAATTTGTTTGTAAGGAACATTTGTAACATCTCCTGCAGCATAAACCCCTTTTATGGCTGTTCTACAAAACTCATCAACTTTTATTTCTCCACGTGGAGTTAAATCTAATTCGTCTTTAAAGATATTGCTATTGGCAGCAAGTCCAATCTGTACAAAAACGCCATTGAAAGGATAATCTTTTTCTTTTTCGGTTACTCTATCTTTAACAGTTATAGCAGTTAGTTTTGTTCCGTCTCCTTTTACATTTGTTGTTTGAGAATTTGTAAGTATAGTTAAATTTGATAGGCTTTTAGCCTTATCTTGTAATACAGTGTCAGCCCTAAGAGTATCAGCAAACTCAAATACAGTTACGCTATTGCATATACCTGCAAGATCTATAGCAGCTTCTAATCCAGAATTTCCGCCACCAATTACAGCAACGTCTTTACCTTTATAGAAGGGACCATCACAATGTTGGCAGAAATGTATTCCATGTCCTATATATTTTTCTTCATCACCTACATTTAGTTTACGCCATGATGCCCCTGTAGCAATAATGATAGCTGGTGCTTTGAATATTTCGCCGTTGCGAGTAGTTACTGCCTTTATTTTATCAGTTAGATTAACACTTTTTATTTTTCTATGTTCAAATAGCTTAACCGAATATGTTTGTAAATGTAATTTAAGGTCTGCAGCTAATTTTACACCAGTAGTCTCAGGAACAGAAATTAAATTTTGTATACCAGTAGTGTCGTTTACCTGTCCACCTATTCTTTCTGCAATAACTCCAACATTTAATCCCTTACGAGCAGAATATATTGCAGCAGCAGTTCCAGCAGGACCACCACCAATAACAATAACATCAAGATTGTATTCTACTGGTTCTGAAATTTTATCAGAATTGTAGCCAACCATATCTTCGAGTTCTTGTAGTAATATACCTAAGTCTCCACGTCCAATGTGTAACGATTTACCATTGCAGAATACAGCTGGAACTCCTTGAATATTTAGTTCTGAAATTTCATCTTGGTATAAAGCACCATCAACCATCTCATGTTTTATATTTGGATTTATTAATGACATAAGATTAAGTGCTTGTACAACATCTGGACAGTTAGTACATGTAAGAGAAACATATGTAGATAAATTAATGTTACCCTTTAATGCCTTAATACGATTTTGTGTTGCTTGGTCAGGTATGTTTTTCCCTTGTCCATCTGTGTTGAGTATAGCAAGTAAAAGAGACGTAAACTCATGTCCATTAGGTATTCCCCTAAATGTTATACCTGTAGGTTTTCCCTCTTTTTCTATACTAAATTGTAGCTTTGCATTTTCATCTTCTTTAAGTATTATACTAATTTTATCAGATGTGGTAGCAAAGTCATTTAAAAATTCTATTAATTCTTCTTTTTTTTGACATTTATTGCAGAATGAAGCAATAAGTGTTATTTTTGATTTTAGAGAAGAAAATATATTAGAAACTTGTTCTAAAATGGTTTTGTCTAACATGCTTTTTTAGTTTTATATTTTGTTTTTATTAAAATAATCTCTTGCTCTGTATGTATAGTTACTAATTTAATAAAAAACTATTAGAGCAAGAGATTTTAAATTTAGTGTCTATTAAACACATTCATAATGTTTTAGTATAGAGGCTGGCACTATTTAAATTTTACCTACGAGGTCAATGCTTGGCTTTATAGTTTTAGCACCTTCTTTCCATTTTGCAGGACATACTTCACCTGGATGTGATGCAACAAATTGAGCAGCTTTAACTTTACGTACTAATTCGTCAGCATTACGACCAATACTGTTGTCTTGTATTTCTGCAAGTTTAATTAAACCTTCTGGGTTTACGAGGAATGTTCCACGATAAGCAACGCCTTCATCTTCTTTGAATACTCCAAAGCCTTTAGCTAAAACAGCCAATGGGTCACCAAGCATAGTATAGTTAATCTTTTTGATACTATCTGATGTGTCATGCCAAGCTTTGTGTACAAAATGTGTATCACAACTTACAGAGAACACCTCTACACCCATTTTTTGTAGTTCATCGTATTTACTTGCTAAGTCTACTAACTCTGTAGGACAAACAAATGTAAAGTCAGCTGGGTAGAAAAAGAATATAGCCCACTTGCCTTTTATATCTTCTGAAGAAACAGTTTTGAACTCACCATTTTGGAAACCTTGAACTTTAAATTCAGGAAGTTTTGAATTGATAATTGATTCCATATTATTATGTATTTTTTTGTTATGTATTTATATATTATATTATGCAATTCTTTAGTGTTATGTATAAAGTCTATATATAACTTTTACATTTTAACTATTGAAGCAGTTTGATTAATTATTTCTTTTGCAAAATTAGAATATTTATAAAATCTTTCCAACAGATATAATTTATTGATACATAAAAAAAACTTATATCTATACTTAATTATTTGAGAAGTAGTTAGTTAGGCTTTATAATATTTTCTGCTTATTTATATTTTAATATTCTATATGTATATTATGTTGCTAACATATATCTTTGATTTATTCTTAATATTATGACTTTGCTAAAAATTAAAAGTAACTCTTATAAAAATTGAAATAATTTCACTATTTAAAATAAAAGCACTAATTTTGCAAAAATATATGCAAAATGACTAATCACTATTATCAAGTTGTTTGTAAAAACTGTAAGCATACTTTTAATATAAGTGTTGAACAACAAAAAAAAGTAATGTGTAATTGTCCTTTTTGTCAAAAGCCAACAATAGTAACAATCCCAAAGTATTATAATAACGAATATAATAACAGGCAAATAGATTTAGGTTCAATAGACAGACAAAGGAGACATAAAGAACACCGAACAGTCATTGTTATATTTGTGATAGCTGCCAGTTTGATAATAATTATTTTTTCGCTATTGTACACTATATTTAAATCAATGTCCAATAGTTAATATATTTTAGATAAATTGAATAAAGAAAATGAAGCAAACTAAAATAGTATGTTCAATAAGTGACTATCGCTGCGAGGTAGATTTTCTTCGTAAATTATTTTTTGCAGGAATGAATGTTGTACGTATGAATACAGCACATGCAACAGAAGAGGGAATAAGAAAAGTAGTAAAGAATGTACGTACTGTATCACCACATATAGCTTTACTTTTAGATACAAAGGGTCCAGAAATCCGCTCAACAAGAGTAGTAACACCAATAAAATATAAAACAGGAGATGTTGTTAAGATTGTTGGACGTCCGGATGTAGATACAACTCATGATATTATAAATCTATCGTATAAAGACATAACTAAAGATGTTAAAGTAGGCGACCATTTATTATTTGATGATGGTGCAATAGATATGTTAGTTATGGAAAATGAAGGTCCTATGCTCATCGTTAAAGTTTTAAATGATGGTGAATTAGGTTCACATAAAAGTGTTAATGTTCCAGGTGTACATATTGATTTACCAGCTTTAACTGATAAGGATATTAAGAATATAAAATTAGCAATAGAACTTGATATAGACTTTATTGCTCATTCATTTGTCAGATCTGCAGATGATGTTAAAGCTGTTCAAAAAATTTTAGATGAATATCATTCAGATATTAAAATAATATCTAAAATAGAAAATCAAGAAGGAGTAGATAATATCGAGGAGATTATCAACGAATCTTATGGAATAATGATAGCACGAGGGGATCTTGGTATAGAAGTACCTATTGAACGAATACCTGGAATACAAAGAAGTGTTATAAGAAAATGTATCAAGCACCGTAAGCCTGTAATAGTTGCAACGCAAATGCTTCATACAATGATTAACAATCCACGTCCAACTCGTGCAGAAGTTACAGATATAGCTAATGCTATATATGGATATACTGATGCTCTCATGCTTAGTGGGGAAACAGCCAGTGGAAAATATCCAATTGAAGCATGTCAAACGATGGCTACTATTGCTGAACGCGCAGAAAAAGATGCACATAAGGAAGGTTTCCTAAAAATTCCAATGGAAGACACAACAAGTCAGCGAGAATTTTTGGCTAAGAGTGCTATACAAGCAACAGAATTTCTTGGTGTTAAAGGTATTATAACAGACAGTGCAACAGGTGTGACAGCTCGTACACTTGCTGCATTTAGAGGTCCTAACCCAGTACTTGCAATATGTTATAATGAAAAGTTACAGCGTTGGCTTAATCTTAGCTATGGATTGATTCCATTATATCAACAAACACAAGTGTCAAATCATCATATGTTTATAGCTGCTCTACGTATGCTTAGGCAAAAAGGATATATAAAACTTGATGATAAAATTGCATATCTATCGGGCTCACTTGGCGAAGGAGGAGGAACAACTTTCCTTGAAGTAAATAAGGTATCTGTAGTATTTGAAAAAAGCTATAAATTCCATTTACCAGTAAGAGAAAATATAGTAGATAAAAGTGGTGGGAATAAATAATCCCACCACTTTTATATAAAATAACGATGTTAAAAATCAATCTATCATTATAAGGTCGCTCATAATGCTATCACTTAAATATATACCACTATGGGTTAACTGTAAAAAACCTTGTTCTAATTGTAAGTAACCTTGCTCTATTAGTGGTTTAGCATTCTGCATGATATAGTTTCTATATTTTACTGATAATTTTTTTGTATCTAATCCCTCGCAGGTACGAAGTTGTGTAGTAACTAAATCATTATAATGTGTACGAGCATCTATAACTTCGCTTTCGCTATAACATATATTATTATTAATGTTGTAGATGTATTTATGAATATCGGCTATATTCCAAGATCTTATAATGTTATTATAACTGTGAGCTGCTGCACCTATTCCCAAATACGGCTTATCTTTCCAATAAGAGCTGTTATGTTGTGAACGAAAAATAGATTTATTGTACCCATCAAGACGAGCAAAATTGCTTATTTCATAATGTTCATATCCAGCAGTAGATAGTTTATTAAGCAATATACTATACATCTTTCTATATAACTCTTCGTCTATTTCCCGAACTTTATCTTGTTGAAGCATTTTAAAAAGTGGTGTACCTTCCTCATACATAAGACTATATGCGGAAATATGCTCTACATTTAATTCTAATAAACAATCAATATCATAAGCCCATTCTTCAAGTGTTTCCTCTGGAAAACCAAACATTAAATCTACCGAGATATTATTTATTCCTATAGAATGCAAACGATTTATTGCTGTTTTTAAATCGGAAGTTTTATGGCGACGTTTCAAAAATTGTAATCTTTTATCATTAAAAGTTTGTGCTCCCATTGATATCCTATTTATTGGTAATAATTTTAGATGTTTAACCCATTCAATAGAAACATCATCGGGGTTACATTCAAGAGTAATCTCAAGTGTATCTGATAAATATTTAGAATAAGTAATAAAAATCTGATTAAGTATCTTTTCTAATTGTTTATACGATAATACCGATGGTGTTCCACCTCCAAAATATATAGTATTAATTATAGGAAATTTATCTATATTTTTATTGAGTAAAAAAAACTTACGATCTTCTATTTCTTTACAAAGTGCATCAGTATAGCTATCTGTAATGTTTAATCTTATTTTATCATTATTAGATACTAAAGTAGAATAAAAACCACAATATATACAGCGACTAACACAGAAGGGTATATGTATATAAATACCAGCCATAATATATATAAATAATGTGTAGCTAAAAAAAGCATAACAAAAATACTAAATTCTTTTAAAAAACAACTTGTTTGATTTCTATTTTTTGGTCATATTAATATAAATTCATAACTTAGGAGTGGAAAAGTTATAAATAAACTTGTTCTCATTAACGAACTAAATGAATATTATTAACAGCTTAAATCTATCTTGAATATGAAAATATATCAGACAAGTGAAATTAAAAATATTGCCTTAATAGGCAGTGCTGGTAGTGGCAAGACAACTCTTGCCGAAAGTATGCTATTTGAAGCAGGTATAATCAAACGACGTGGTACAGTTGAAGCAAAAAATACTGTAAGTGATTATTTTCCTGTTGAGCATGAATATGGATATTCTGTTTTCCCTACAGTATTTCATGTTGAATGGAATAATAAGAAGCTTAATGTAATAGATTGTCCTGGAAGTGATGATTTCGTTGGAGGAGCTATAACTGCTTTGAATGTAACAGATCAGGCTGTTTTAGTTATAAATGGTCAATATGGACTAGAGGTAGGAACACAAAATAATTTTAGGTATACAGAAAAATTAAAAAAACCTGTTATTTTCTTGATAAACCAATTAGATAGCGAAAAATGCGATTTTGATAATATCATAAATAGTATGAAGGAAATATATGGATCACGCTGTGTACAAATACAGTATCCAATTTCCACTGGTCCAAACTTTAATAGTATTATTGATGTATTATTAATGAAAAAATTTACATGGAAACCAGAGGGAGGTGTTCCTACTATTGAAGATATTCCAAAAGAGGAATTAGAAAAAGCAACAGAATTGCACAAAGCCTTAGTAGAAGCCGCAGCTGAAAATGATGAGACCCTAATGGAAAAATTTTTTGAAACAGATAGTCTTACCGAAGATGAAATGCGAGAGGGTATCCGTAAAGGTCTTATAGAACGCAATATTTTCCCTATATTTTGTGTATGTGCAGGAAAAGATATGGGAGTACGCCGCTTAATGGAATTTTTAGGAAATGTTGTCCCCTTTGTTGATGAAATGAAAAAAATATATAACACTCGAGGTGAGGAAGTAAAACCAGACACAAATGCACCTACATCTGTCTACTTCTTTAAAACAGGGGTTGAACCACATATAGGAGAGGTTAGTTATTTCAAGGTTATGAGTGGAAACGTCAAGGTAGGAGATGATTTAACAAATGCAGATAGAGGATCTAAGGAGCGTATAGGACAATTATATGCATGTGCAGGCGCAAACCGTATACCCGTAGAACAAATAAATGCAGGAGATATTGGTTGTACTGTTAAACTTAAAGAGGTGAAAACAGGTAATACACTAAATGGGAAGGGGTCTGATAATCGTTTTGACTTTATAAAATATCCAAACTCTAAATATATTCGAGCTATAGAAACGCCAAACTCTGCTGATATGGAGAAACTTATGGCAGCTCTTTTAAGAATGCATCAAGAAGATCCTACATGGATTGTAGAACAAAGTAAAGAGTTGCGCCAAACATTAGTATATGGACAAGGAGAATTCCATTTACGTACCTTAAAATGGAGATTAGAAAATAATGAAAAATTACATGTAACATATAAAGAACCTCGTATACCATACAGAGAAACAATAACAAAGCAAGCTAAAGCAGAATATAGACATAAGAAACAAAGTGGTGGGGCAGGTCAATTTGGAGAAGTTCATCTAATTATTGAACCTTATGCAGAGGGAATGCCAGACCCAGTAAGCTATAAATTTAATGGACAAGAGTTCAAGATGAATATCAAGTCTAAAGAAGAGAAAGATATGACTTGGGGTGGTAAGCTTGTCTTTATAAATTCAGTAGTAGGTGGTGCTATAGATACACGATTTATGCCTGCAATATTAAAGGGTATAATGGATTGTATGGAACGTGGCCCATTAACAGGTAGTTATGCAAGAGATGTTAGAGTTGTTGTATATGATGGTAAAATGCATCCAGTAGACTCTAATGAATTGTCTTTTACCTTAGCAGCTAAACATGCTTTTTCTGATGCATTTAAACAAGCAAATCCGAAAATACTTGAACCGATATACGATTTAGAGGTATTTGTTCCAGATGATTACTTGGGAGATGTAATGAGCGATCTACAAGGACGACGTGCAATGATAATGGGTATGGACTCTGAAGCAGGATACCAAAAACTTCAAGCTAAAATACCTCTCAAAGAATTGTCAAATTATTGTATAGCATTAAGTTCTTTAACAGGTGGACGTGCTAGTTTCACAACAAAGTTTGCAAGTTATGAACTCGTTCCAAATGAATTACAGCAAAAACTTATTGATGAACACGAAAAGGAAGTAAAAGAAGATGAGGATTAAATAATAAAATATATTGCTGTCTATTTGAATTATTATTTACCGAGAAAGTTTTATTAGGCAGTAATATATATTATAAAAAAAAATATTATTTATTTGTAGTTTACACGTTCCTTAAGTAAGGAACGTGTAAACTATTTATAGGAGTATTATTCTTCTTCTTTTATATTAGGTTCTTCAAGTCCTAAACCTTTTGATTTGTCTACAATCTTTAAGACAACTCCAATGATTAGTGCAGCAACTCCCAAACCTGCTAACATTAGTAGAGGATTTGTATAATCGTATTTTGTAGGATCATTTATACCAACATTAGATTTATCTAAAACTTTTCCGATAGCTAATGGGAATAACCATAATCCGATATTTTGAATCCAAAATATTAATGCGTATGCAGAACCAATTATTTTTGGGTCTACCAACTTTGGTACACTTGGCCAAAGTGATGCTGGTACTAATGAGAAAGATGCACCAAGAACAAGGATTGTTAGATATGCAACAATCACTCCACCTATAGCATTACCTTTAAATATTGGGAGTATGAAAGCAAATGTTAGGTGGCAAGCAATAAGTAATATTGCACCTAATATCAACATTGACGCAGCTTTACCTTTATAGTCGACATAATTACCAAGTATAGGTGTTATACCTACCGCTAAAAGTGGAAATACTGCAAATATAGATTCAGCTGATTGACGTCTATATCCCATATAGCAGTATAAAATTAATAATAGTACTGAAATTGTTAGGATAAAGTATTTTAGTGATTTGTTCTTCATGAAATTGAACATAAATGCAGTTGCTGCTACTCCTATCATAATGCAGTATTGGATTATAGTTACAGATGTTGAAGCCCAAAAAGAACCTTTAGGTAATGCGGTAAATGTAAGATTACATTGTAGCATATTTACCGCATACTTTTGGAATGGGAAAATAGCTGAATAATATAGTACACAGAGTAAGGCTACCAACCAGAATCCACTACTACTAAGTATCTGACCTAAGTCGCTTAATTTAAATGGATCATCTTTCTCTTCTGCTTCTCCTGTTTGTGAATCAAGTTTCTTATCCATGAAGAAATAAGCAACAAACATTATAGCTGCAATACATATAAGAACAACCCCAAATGCCACAGAACGTGAAACACTAATATTACCACCTAATTTTGCAAAGAATGGAGAGAATATCATACATGTTGCAACTCCTAAACGTGCAAAGGCCATTTCTGAACCCATAGCAAGAGCCATTTCTTTACCTTTGAACCACTTAACTATACCTCTTGATACCATTATACCAGCCATTTCTGTTCCACATCCAAATATCATAAAACCAATAGCGGCTACTTTAGCTGATGCAGGCATTCCCTCATAGAATGGTGATACTCCAAGTTGTTCAAATAGTGGAATGTGATTTAAATTGTTTGTAAACCATGTTTCTAAACTTGTGCCAATAAAATATTCGCTTACAGCAAAGTATTTTATGCAGGCACCTGTTAGCATAACAGCACCTGATAATACTGCTGTAAAACGTACTCCCATTTTATCTAGGATTATACCTGCAAATATTAGGAAGAAAACAAAGACATTAAGGAAAGTTTCAGAACTTTGCATTGTACCAAATGCAGTTGAATCCCACCCACGTTGGTCTAACATTAAGTCTTTAATAGGAGACAATATGTCTACAAAAATATATGAACAAAACATAGCAAAGGCTAGTAACAATAGCGCAGTCCATCTTGCAGCTGTAGAGTCCCTAAGAGTTTTTTTAATTTGCTCTGTCATAGATAATAATTTTAATTTTGTTTTTATTTTTATAGTGAGTTACATTATATATATAATGTAACTCACTAATTAAGTTTATGTTAATAATTTTATTTTTTGAGCCAGCGATCTAACCAGTTAAAGAATGTACGCTGCCATAGTATACCATTTTGTGGCTTTAGAACCCAATGGTTTTCATCTGGGAATAGTAGTAACTCTGCAGGTATACCACGAAGTCTTGCAGCGTTAAATGCACCCATTCCTTGATTTGAATTAATTCTATAATCTTTTTCTCCGTGTATACATAGAATAGGTGTATCCCATTTGTCTACCATTTTATGTGGGCTATTTTCGTATGTTCGTTTTGCTTCTTTTGTTAGATCTTTGTTCCAATAAGCATCATCATATTCCCAGTTGCTGAACCATGTTTCTTCTGTATCTGTATACATACTCTCTAAGTTGAAGGCGCCATCGTGCGCTATGAAACATTTGAATCGTTTATTGTGATTTCCTGCTAACCAGTAAACAGAGAATCCGCCGTAAGAAGCTCCAACAGCTCCTAATCTATCTTTATCAACAAATGGAAGATTATTAGCAGCATCGTCTATTGCTGTTAAATAGTCGTTCATGCATTGTCCAGCCCAATCTCTACTTATTTGTTCATTCCATGCACTTCCAAATCCAGGTACTCCACGTCTGTTAGGTGCAACTATAACGTATCCGTTTGCAGCCATTATTTGGAAGTTCCAACGTATGCTCCAAAATTGAGATACAGGACTTTGTGGACCTCCTTGACAGTATAATAGAGTAGGATATTTTTTGTTTGGATCAAAATGTGGCGGTGTAATAATCCATACAAGCATATCTTTACCATCAGTTGTTTTTACCCATCTTTCTTGTGAGTTACCCATAGTTAGTTGGTCAAGTACTTGTTTATTTTCAAAGCTTATTTGTCTTTGTGTACTTTGTTTTTCCTTTTTTGCTATTGCTATAGAGTAAATTTCGTTTGGTTGTTTATGGCTCTGTCTAATAGCTAAAAGTTTTTTACCAGTATTTCCTAATAATGAAATATTTACATAATTATGTTTTCCTTCTGTTAGTTGTTTTATATCACCTTTAAGGTTAGTTTGATAAATATTAACAGTAGCATGCCATGGACCTATGAAATATATATTTTTTGAATTAGCAGCCCATACAAAGTCATCAACATTAGAGTCGAACTTTTCTGTTACGTATGTTTTTTTATTAGTTGTGAGGTCATATACGCATATCCTATTACGATCACTTTCATAGCCATCATGTTTCATACTTTGCCAAGCAATGTATTTTCCATCAGGTGAGAAGCGTGGGTTTACATCATATCCTACATTAAAGTCTTCACTACTCTGGTTTACTGCTTGATTTCTTAAACTCTTTGTTAAATCTTTTTTAGGATAAACATAATTTTCAGGTTTACATAAGTTCTTGGTTTTCTTTGTTGATAATGAGTATAAGAATATATCAGAGTCAGTAGAAGTAGCATAGTCTGTTCCTTCTTTTTTTCTACATGTGTAAGCAATAGTTTTTGAGTCGTTACTCCATGCAAACTGTTCAATGCCTCCAAATGGAGCTAATGGACTTTCAAATGGTTCACCTTCTATGATGTCGTAACCGTCATCAATATTCCCATTAACTACATTTGCAACAAATGGGTGAGCTATAGTTTTTACATAATGATCCCAATGGCGGTAATTCATATCAGTAATTACCATTCCTGTTGTTTTAGGTAGATCATCAGGATTTTTCTTTATAGAGCCGTAATATGGTATACTCTTTATTAGTATGACGTGTTGTTTATTAGGTGAAAATAGAAAGCCTTCAATTTCTGTTTTTGAATTGGATATTTTTTTCCTGTTTTTACCATCTTTATCCATAGTCCATATTTGCCCTTCATACAAGTAAGCTATGGTATTATTATCAAGCCATGTTGCACTTGTTTCATTATTTGCAGATGTTGTTAGTTGATGTGCATTTTTACCATCTGCATCCATAATACATAAAACTTGATGCCCCTTGTTGTGTTTTACGCTATAATATCCTACTTGATAGATTATTTTACTACCATCAGGTGATGCAGTTGCACTACCTATACGTCCCATTTCCCACATTATTTCAGGGGTCATAATATCGCTATTTAGCGTAAAATTTCGCTTTCCGATATTAACTTCTTGAGCTGTTGCAATTCCACTACCTATAGTTAGTGCTGTAGCTATTGCTAATGAGAAGTTTTTGTTCATAGTTATTTTTTTTATTTGTTTTTATTTATGGTTTTGTTTCTTTTTATTTTCCTCTAATTGTTTTTGCTGCATTTGTTGTAGAGCTTGTATTCTAGCAGCTAAATTACTTTGTTTTTTAGGATTCTTTTTATTTTCTTCTCTTTTTGCTTCTAAAGCTGCTAATAGCTCTTTTTCATTAGTTTTCTTTCTAAGAACCCACATTATTAATGCAGAGCAGAAAAGTGAAGTAAAATAGTAGAAGTTTAATCCCGATGAATAGTCATTGAACATAAAGAAAAAGAATAGCGGCATAAGGAACATCATCCATTGCATTATTTTCATTTGTTCAGCTTGTTGCCCAACCATCTGATCTTTTTGTTGCTGCATAGTAAACCATGAGTACATTATATTGGCACCACAAAAAAGGATACAAGTTAGTGATATATGATCACCAATCATCCATAAGTCAGAATTCCATGATATGATAGGATCGAATGTGCTTAAATCTTTCATCCAAAGAAAGCTTTGTCCTCGTAGTTGAATAGCATTTGGAACAAAGTTAAACATAGCAATCCATATAGGTGCTTGTATTATCATAGGTAGACATCCTGATAATGGGCTAACTCCATATTCGGAATACATTTGCATCATAGCTTGCTGTTTTTTCATATTGTCCTCAGGTCTATTGTATTGTTTTGTTGCTTCTTCAAGTTTTGGTTTTAGAACTCTCATTTTAGCCGAGCTCATAAAACTTTTTTTCACCATAGGGTAGGTTATAATTTTTAGAAGCATAGTAATTAGTATGAGTACAATACCCATTGGGAATATTTTACTTAACCAATCAAAAACATATATTGTAAACCAACGGTTTATAATGCGAAATATAGGCCATCCTAAATAAACTAACCGTTGCAATTCTAAGTCTTTGCCAAATTTACTTTCTTTTTCTATGTTATTTAATATTTTAAAGTCATTTGGTCCAAAATAAAATTCAAATTCTGTAGATTTCTTTCCAGATGTATCTAATGTAGTTGTTAAATTAGTATCATAGTATTTTAGATAGTGTGATTTTTTTTGTAGAGGTGTACTTTTTAATTTAGCACCTGTATCAAATCCATCTTTAGCTATCATAACAGCAGAGAAAAATTGATTTTTAAATGCAATCCAATCTATTGGCTCTTCTGTTACTTCTTCTTTTTCTGCATTTTCACTTAAATAGTTTGTATTACCTTGACTCTTTTTGTAAGTTAGTGTAGCATATCTATTTTCGAATGTATATCCTAATTCTTGTTGTTTACATTTTTCTTGCCAATTTATAAGAAGTTTGTTTTCTCCTATTTTAAATAGGTTATTCATTCCTTTAGTTTGGAAATTCATGTGTAGCATATATGATTTTCCTAAAGAATAATTTATTACTATGCTTACTCCATTATTTCCTTGTGCAGTTAAAGTGAGTGTCGAGTCGCTGATATTACTAGGTGTAAAAAATAAATCTTTCGTTTCAATATTATCAGTTTTTGTTGTTAACATTAGGTTGAGACTTTGATTATTACCCTCAAACAGTGTTACATCCTTTTTATCTTTAGTTCTATCTTTGGTCTCTACAGCATGCCCAATGTAGTTTTTTATAACTGCTTTTTTTACTACCCCTCCTTTAGTATCAACTGTCAGCTCTACTTTTTCATTTTTAAGAACTATGTTTTGAGCTTTTCCGTTCAAAGCATTATAAAAGATAGCAGTAGTATCAGCAGCTTGTCTGTTTAATATTTCTTCTTTTTTTATTTTCTTATTATTTTCCATAGCAATTTTCTTTGTTGTTGCTATGGAATCTTTTATATATTCTATGCGTTGTTTTTTTTCTTCTTTATCAGAAGGTTTTTGCCACCAAGCAAATCCGAATAGTACTGCTGCTATTAGTACGAATCCAATAATAGTATTTTTATCCATATTTTATTTATTCTTATTAGCTATAGATGTTTTTATAAAGTCAATAAAAAGTGGGTGTGGTTTTAGTACTGTTGATTGGTATTCTGGGTGGAATTGTGTACCAATATACCATTTAAGTTTTGGAATTTCAATAATTTCAATTAAATCACTTTCAGGGTTTCTTCCAGTACATAACATCCCTTTATTCTCAAATTCTTTTTCAAAATTATTGTTAAATTCGTATCTATGTCTATGCCTTTCTTGTACTATATCTTTATTATATATTTTCTGTACTCTAGAGCCTTTTTTAAGTATACATTCGTATGCTCCTAATCTCATAGTACCTCCCATATTTGTTATATTCTTTTGTTCTTCCATTATATCTATAACATTATGTGGAGTTTTTTCGTTCATCTCTCTTGAGTTAGCATCTTCGTATCCTATAACATTGCGTGCAAATTCTATTACCATCATTTGCATTCCTAAGCATATTCCGAATGTTGGTATATCGTTAGTTCTTGTGTAGTGTGCAGCTATTATTTTTCCTTCTATTCCTCTTTGTCCAAATCCAGGACATATCATTATTCCATCTAGTCCTTTTAGTTTGTTAGCTACATTTTCTTCTGTTATAGTTTCAGAATTAACAAAGTGTATAACAGTTTTATAATCATTATATGTACCTGCTTGTGATAGGCTTTCTCTTATACTTTTATATGCATCTTGTAAATCATATTTGCCCACTAATCCAATATGTATTTCTTCTATTGCATTTTTTCTTCTTTCTATAAATGAGTTCCAAGATTCGAGTTTTGGTGCAGTTTTTATTTTCTCTCCACATTTTCTAAGAATAGCAGCATCAAGTCCTTGTCTTAACATATTTACAGGTACTTCGTATATACTTGATAAGTCTTCGCTTTGTACTATACAATCTAAATCTACGTTGCAGAAATTAGCAACTTTTTTTCTTATATCATCATTTAGATGCTTTTCAGTTCTAAGAACTAATATATCAGGTTGAATCCCTACACTTTGTAATTCTTTTACGCTGTGTTGTGTTGGTTTCGTTTTTAGTTCTCCAGCAGCTTTTAAGTATGGTATATATGTAAGATGAATATTTATAGCATTCTTTCCTAATTCCCATTTCATCTGTCGAATTGCTTCTAAGAAAGGTGCAGATTCAATATCCCCAATAGTTCCACCTATTTCAGTAATGACAAAATCGTATCCTTTTTTTTGTCCTAACAGTTTAATGTTACGTTTAATTTCATCTGTTATGTGTGGTACAACTTGTATTGTTTTTCCAAGATAGTCTCCTCGTCTCTCTTTATCTATGACACTTTTATAAATTCTCCCAGTAGTCATAGAGTTTGCTTTTGTTGTTTGAATATCAGTGAACCTTTCGTAATGTCCTAAGTCTAGGTCTGTTTCCATACCATCTACAGTTACGTAACATTCTCCGTGTTCGTATGGGTTTAATGTTCCTGGATCAATATTTATATATGGATCAAATTTTTGAATAGTTATATTATAACCTCTTGCTTGGAGAAGTTTTCCTATTGACGATGATATGATACCTTTCCCTAACGAAGATACAACACCGCCTGTTACAAAAATATACTTTGTTTCAATCACAATTTTTTATATTAGTTATCGTATCATTTTTAAATATATTTGCAAAGGTACTAAAAAACTATTTATGCAGTATTTATTTATGTTTGTTATTATATCAATATTGTGAAATAGACTGTATTTTGTTATCTAAATGTTTAAAATTCTACTATTTTTTGTAAGTTTGCATTTACATTATGTATGTACATTATAAAATATATATAACTACATATGAGAAGATTAATACTTTTTTTACTTTTATGTTTAGCTATTTCTGTTAATTCTCAGACTATAGACGAAGTTCAGCATTTTATATCTGAAAGTAAAACTCCTGATTCCTTGTTTGTTAATAACTATATTGATTCTTTATTAACTGCAAAACAAAATATAGTTATAGATAGTAATAAAAAGTATAAACCTATAAGTAGTAGCTCTTTCGACTATGCTATGCTTTTTTTGCCACTTACTTATAATCATTCAATTGTTAAAAACCAATTTATGTATAGTGAGCATAAAAATACTTTATTAGATAGAACATTATTACATATTTATTTGGAAAAGCCATATTTAGTAAAGACAACTGCAAGTTATTTACGTTATCAGCATTCTATATCTGTTGATGTTGATAAGCCAATTCGTCATAATGTTGAAATAGTTGAAGCATTAGCCCCAAAACCAATTGAAACAGAAGCAGCCCCTGTCAATATAATGATAGTAAAACCAAACTTTTGGTCTGTACATAGTGAAGGATCTTTACAATTGTTGCAAAATTATGTTTCTTCTAATTGGTATCAAGGAGGAGAAAGTAATTATGCTATTTTAAGTTCAGCAATTTTGAATGTTGATTATAATAATCA
Organism: uncultured Prevotella sp.; assembly: GCA_946998295.1. Lineage (GTDB taxonomy): Bacteria > Bacteroidota > Bacteroidia > Bacteroidales > Bacteroidaceae > Prevotella. The sequence goes on along the minus strand of CAMPYS010000003.1, from coordinate 94,312 downwards.
TCAAAAACTAAAATGGGATAATTGTTTAGAGTTAAAATTTGGGTTGCAGAGTAGCAAGTCTGATAAATTACATAGTTTTAAGACAACAGATGATCTTATTCGCTTGACTTCAAAGTTAGGTCTTAAAGCATCTAAGTGTTGGTATTACACAGTTCAGTTTATGACCTATACACAATTTTATCATTCTTTCCGTTCTAATGATTCAAATATATATTCAGATTTTCTTGCCCCTTTGAATGTTAATATATCTTTTGGTATGGCATATTCAATCGATTGGTTTAATCATAAGTTAAAAGGAAATATTCATTTAGCCCCTTTCGCTTATAATATGAAATATACTCGTTTACCTTATTTGTCAGAGCGTTTAGGTATAGATAAAAATAGGTCTGTTCGTAATGATTTTGGATCAGAGTTAATTATAGATTATGAGTGGAATTTATTAGAGTCTTTAACTTGGAAGACTCGTTTATATACGTATACTGCTTATGATAGAATAGAATTTGATTGGGAGAATACTTTCAAGTTTCAGTTTAATCGATATATTGGCGCCCAAATATTCATATATCCTCGTTTTGATGATGGTGCAAAACGTGATACTTTTTATGGTCATTGGCAACTTAAAGAATTTGCATCTATAGGGTTTCAATATATATTTTAAAGTATACAATTTTGAAAACAAAACCTTTAATAGTTTATAGAGCTTCTGCAGGCTCTGGCAAAACTTTTACACTTGCAGTTAGGTATATTTCTCTTTTGGTTAAAGACCCTGATAATTATCGTAAGATATTAGCGGTTACTTTTACTAATAAAGCTACACAGGAAATGAAGATGCGTATTTTGTCACAGCTTTATGGAATAGCTAATAGCTTAAAATCATCTGATGATTATTTTAATCAAGTAAAGCAAATAACTTCATTGGAAGAATTTGTTATAAGGAATAATGCTAAAATATCTTTATTTCAATTAGTTCATAAATACCATGAATTTAGGGTTTTAACAATAGACTCTTTCTTCCAGCAAATACTTCATAATCTTGCTCATGAATTAGGTCAAACATCTAATTTACGTATAGATCTTAATGAAAGTCAAGTTGAAAGTTCTGCAGTTGATAATATGCTTGAGGAGTTAGAAGAATCACAACCTATTTTTAAATGGATCTGGGACTATATAAAAGATAGTATAGAGGAAGATAAAAGTTGGAACGTAATTTTTAATATAAAGAATTTTGGTAAAAATATCTTTGAAGAATTTTATCGTACACATGAGTCAGAGTTAAATAATCTTTTTAGTCAAAAAAATAATGATTTTTTTTATACTTATGTTAAGCTTTTGAGATCTATAAAATATGAAATAGCTTCTAATTTAAAGTCAAAAGTAGAAGATTTAATATCTATCCTTGAAGCTGAAAATATTGTAGAGCATTTGAGAGCTTATCTTTATCCTTATTTAGATAAATTGTCTAATGGTTATATTCATGGTAAAGAAAGTCCTTCGTATGTTACTAAATGTATAGAAAATTGTGCTAATTGGACAAACTCAAAATGCAGTAAAATTTTGAAGCAGGAAATAGCCTTGTTTATTTCTGAAAATAATCTAAACGATAAGTTAAGTGATATTGAAAACTATCGTAAGAATAATTGGTTTAATTATCAATCAGCAACACTTACTTTGTCTCATCTTTCCCAGTTACGTTTATTAAATTCTATTTCCTTAGCAGTAGATAAATTGAATAAGGAAAATAATCGTTTTATGCTTAGTAATACTCAAATATTATTACAAAAACTTATAAGTGGTAATGATACACCATTTGTATTTGAGAAAATAGGTGCCCAATTAAAGCATATGATGATTGATGAGTTTCAAGACACAAGTACAATTCAGTGGAATAATTTTAAGTCCTTATTAGATAACTGTATCTCCCAAGAGAAATCTAATAATCTTATAGTAGGGGATATAAAACAGAGTATATATCGTTGGCGACAGGGAGATTGGCAATTACTTAATAATATTGGCGAAAAGTTTAATGAGGATGTTATTTGTATCGAATCCTTAACTAAAAATTTTCGTTCATATAAAAATATTATAGATTTTAATAATGCCTTTTTTACCTCATTTGTTGATACTATAATAAAGTATGAATTATTTTCAGATGTTAGGTATGGGCAAATGTTACGTAAGGCTTATTCAGATGTAAAACAGAACTCAGTTAAACAAAATACTTCTGGTTATGTATCTATTAAATTACTTCCAAGCAACGAATATAAAGCAAATGTATTATCTAATTTGTGTTCGACAATTCGTAAACTTCTATCTTTAGGCTATAACCAGCGAGATATAGCAATATTAGTTAGAACAAAAACAGTTATTCCTGATATTGTATCAGCAATTAGTTCAGAATTTGATAATACCGTTACGCTCATATCGCATGAGGCTTTTAGGCTTGACGCTTCTGTATCTGTTAATATAATTGTTTCAGCTCTTCAGTTAATATCTCACCCTGATGATATTTTAACTCGGGGTAAATTAGTTAAGTTGTATAATGAAAATGTGAAAGGTGTTGTAGATGTAAGTAATTTAATGGTTTCATCTGATAATAATGTATTGAGCCATTTAAATAAATTACTACCTAAAACTTTCGTAACTAAATTTTCCTCTCTTTTAGATATGTCTATAATGGATCTTGTCGATCAATTATTTAATATTTTTGAGTTAGAAAAATTAAAAGGTCAAAGTAGTTATATTTCCTCTTTTTATGATTGTTTGAATGATTATTTTTCTGAGTATCCAGCTGATATAGACGATTTTATAAAGGAGTGGGAGGATAATTTATCCTCAACAACAATACAAAGTGAAGGTTTAGATGGTATAAGTCTTTTAACTATACATAAAAGCAAGGGCTTAGAGTTTGATAATGTTATTATGCCATTTTGTGATTGGGAGTTAGAAAAACATAGTGATAATATTTTATGGTGTGAAACCAACGACAAGAAGAAACCATTTAATACAATTCCGTTAGTGCCTATTGATTATGCAAAATCTGAACTAATATATGGTACAGTTTATGAAGCAGACTACCTTGAGGAACATTTCCAAAATACGATTGATAATCTTAATCTAATATATGTAGCCTTTACCCGTGCTGTTAAAAATCTTTTTGTATATGGTAAGCGTATGAGCGATAGTGCATTAAAGAATATAGAAAAAGGGAGTGGGATATCTAATCGTTCACAGAGTATAGAATTATCAATTACAGATATATTGAAAAATTTATCAGATGATATTACATCATTGTCTTATCCTAAAAGTATTGCCGAAGAAATAAGTCTTGAATATGGTAATTTAGAGAATATTGGAAATTTACAAAAAACATCTAAAGAAATAACGGAAAAAGAAATAAATCCGTTTCTAATTCCATTGACTCCCAAATCCATAACAGTATCTACCTCTTCTGATATAGTAGAGTTTCGTCAAAGTAATAAGAGTAAAGACTTTATTAGAGAGGACGATACTGAAACTTCTGATAAAATGAAGTATATTAAAGTAGGAAATGTGCTTCATAATATTTTTTCAACTATCTATACCATAGATGATATACCTATAAAGTTAAAAGAACTTGAACAAGACGGAATAGTTTATAATGATGATATAACTACAGAAAAATTATTGGCTCAAATAGAAAAGTCTTTATCAAATATTAAGGTTAAAGAATGGTTTTCAAAAAAATGGAAAGTATTTAATGAATGCTCTATAATAGAATATGATTCTCCAACAAACGAATTAAGAACCTATCGTCCAGATCGTGTTATGAGTAATGGTAAAAAGTTTATAGTAGTTGATTTTAAATTTGGTAAAGAACGTAAAGAGTATAAATTCCAAGTGCAAAAATACATGTCGCTATTAAAGAATATGGGTCATACAGATGTTGAAGGATATATATGGTATGTAATGAAAGATATTGTAGAAGATGTTTTACCTTAATAGTTTATTTATATAAATAATATAGTAGTTATGGAAAAGTTTTTAACCTATGTTGCTAAAGATTTATTGAATAAGTATAGTGAAGATTTATCAGATATAGCTGTTGTATTTCCAAATAAACGAGCTGCATTGTTTTTAAATCAAGAACTCTCAAAAGCAGCAGGTAAACCTATATGGACCCCAAATTATATTACTATTTCTGAATTATTTAGAATGCAGTCAGATTTAATAATTGCCGATCCTATAAAAACTTTATGTGAATTATATGAGAGTTACAAACAAATAACAAAGCGTACAGATACATTAGATGAGTTTTATGGATGGGGAAACATGTTACTTGCCGATTTTGATGATATAGATAAAAAACTATCTGATGCTCAAAAAGTTTTTAAAAATGTTACAGATATACACGAATTAGACTCTATTGACTATTTAACCGAAGAACAGCGAAAACTTCTTAATAGATTTTTTAAAAATATAATAGAGAATCCAACAGAATTAAAACATAAATTCATTTATTTGTGGAGCAATCTATATTTAATATATGTTGATTTCAAGACTCGTTTACGTAAACAAGGAATAGCTTATGAAGGCATGCTTTATCGCGATGTAATAGAACAAGGTAATATTCCTAATAAACATAAAAAATATATATTTATAGGTTTTAATGTACTTCAAGAAGTTGAGATACAACTGTTTTCCAAATTACAAAAAGATGGCAGAGCATTATTTTATTGGGACTATGATGAAAGTTATTTGAATAGTCAAAGTGAAGCTGGAATATATATACGGAAATGGTTGAACAAGTTTCCTAATGAATTATCCTACAATGTTGGCACATTATATAATAGTTTTAGCTCTAACAAGAAGATACGTTATGTTGCTGCACCAAGTGAGAATTTACAAGCCCGTTATGTAAACAACTGGTTGTTAGAGGGTGACCGATACAAAGAAGGCAGTAACACTGCTGTAATTATGTGTAACGAAGGGATTTTACAAGCAGTTATTCATTCCATTCCTTCAGACGTAGGTTATATAAATGTAACAACAGGTTATCCTTTAAACCAAACCCCAATATCTGCAATGGTAATGCAAATATTACGTTTAGAAGTTGAAGGATATTCTTTAAAAGAAAATGCTTTCAGACTTCGGAATATTAACAGAGTATTACGCCATCAATATGGTAAATATTTAATTCCTTATGCTGAGGATATGTTGTTTAAATATAATAGTAATAAGCAATATTATGTACCATTAAGTGATATACCTTTATTTGCTTCTTATATAAAAAGTGATAAAAGCATTTTAGTTTTAGTTGATACGCTTGTTAAAGCTGTAAAACTTATAGCAAAAAATGGAGTATCTACAATAAACGAAGCTTTATTTCAAGAGTCTACATTCAGAATGTACACATTGCTTACTCGTTTGTATGACCTAATTCTACAAGGAGTTTTAAAAGCCGATTATTCTATATTTAAACGATTATTATATCAGCTTATAGCTACAACATCAATACCATTTCATGGTGAACCAGCAAAGGGAGTACAAGTAATGGGAGTTTTGGAGACACGTAATATTGATTTTAAAAACGTTTTAATTCTATCTTGTAATGAGGGTAACATGCCAAAAGGTATTAATGATAATTCTTTTATACCATATTCTATACGTAAGGCATATGGTCTTACAACTATAGACAATAAAGTAGCAATTTATTCATATTATTTCCATAATATTTTGCAACGAGCAGAAGATGTAACTATTCTTTATAATAACTCTACCGAAGGTACAAATACAAAAGAAATGAGTAGATTTATGCTCCAGCTAATGGTTGAAACAAACCATACCATACAGCATCTTATGGTAAAGTGTGATCAAAAAGTTCAAGCAACTTCTGTAAGTCCTATAATAAAGGATGAGAACATTATAAAGAAACTTAATGCTATAACACGCCTTTCCCCGACTGCTATAAATACATACTTACGTTGTCAAGTATCTTTTTACTACAAATATATTGTAGGTTTGAAAGAATTGGATGATATGGATATTGATACAATGGATAATAGACACTTTGGAACTATATTTCATAGTGCAGCACAACTGTTATATGAAAAGATATTGCCTGCTGGCGTAATAAATAAGTTAGATATTGAAAAAGTATTAAAAAATAGACATTCTCTGCGAAAGGACAGAGAGACAATGACACTTGATGATATTATCGATGAGGCTTTTCAAACAGAACTTTTCCAACAGAAATCTAATAATAAAAAAATACATTTAAATGGTTTGCAATTAATTAATCGAAAAGCTATAGAACGATACTTACTCCAATTATTAAAACTTGATTCTTTAGTTGCACCACTAAAAGTTATAGCTCACGAGTTTGACATTTCTAAAAATATTGATTTCACAGTTAATGAAAAAAAACATACTATGTTGATATATGGTCGAGTTGATAGATTAGACGAAGTAGAAATATCTAATGGAGTAGGGCAATTGAGGTTGATAGACTATAAAACTGGATACTCCCCTGTGAAAAAGATGAATACAGTAGAAGACCTATTTCAACAAAATAATATTATAAATAAAAAGTCTGATTATTTTATACAATCAATGCTTTATAGTTTGATAGAATCTAAAAATGATATAAAATTTAATCCTCAGCAGCGTCCAGTTGCTCCAGCTTTGCTTTTTATACAACGCTCAACAGTTGAAAATTATACACCTATATTATCAATAGGCAATAAAAAAATAAATGATGTAACAGAATACGAAACAGAGTTTATTAAGGGTATTACAGAAACACTTCAATCCCTTTTTAATCCCTTACAACCATTTACACATGCTGAAAACATAAAAGCATGTGAGCATTGTGTATATAAGGACTTTTGTAGACGATAGTTTGTTTTCTTTTTATATTTGTCGTTTTCTTATGATATGCCAAATTTCACGTATCCATATAACGATTGACGAACTAATAAATATAATAACCCAATCAATTAATTTAAGTCCTACAACATTGAAAAATTGTTGTAAGATAGGAAGTTCAACCATCGTAATTTGACCAACTAAAATTATAATAGCAATACTAATAAGGCCGTAAGACTGTTTAAAATATATTGTGCTATGACCAGTATTGAAAGCAGCAGAATTGAATAGATAAAAGAAGTGTGTCATAACAAAAATGGTAAAGAGTAGGGTAATTTCATATTTACTTACATAACCTTTAGCACCTATTGTATTATTAAATAAGTCTGTTAATTGTGTAATATTTGTATGTTGGAAAATAAATAACAGTGTAATCAGAATAATAAAGAATATTCCCCCAACACCAATTATTTCATTAATCATGGATTTACTAAGTATGAAAGCATTACGATTGCGTGGCTTATCTTTCATTACCCTTTCTGATGGTGGTAGAGAGGCTAATGCCATAGCTGCAAAAGTGTCCATAATTAGGTTTATCCATAACATTTGCGTTACAGTAAGTGGAGATTCTGTTCCCATAAAGGCACCAAATACTACGAGTAAACATGCTGTGATATTCACTGTCAGTTGGAAAAGTAGAAAGCGTTGAATATTTTGATAGAGCGACCTCCCCCACATAACAGCTTTAGTAATACTATTAAACGAATTATCAATAATAGTAATATCTGAGGCTTCCTTTGCTACACTTGTTCCATCTCCCATTGATAAACCAACATGAGCAGCTCTTAACGCAGGTGCATCATTTGTTCCATCTCCAGTTACAGCTACTACGTTTCCAAGTTTTTTCAATGTTTCTACTAAACGTTTCTTATCCATAGGGCGAGCTCGTGAAATAATTTTAAAGTCAGAAATACGTTTCTCAAGTTCTAAGTCAGATAAGGATGATAGCTCTATCCCAGTAATAATATTATCATCATCTGTATCAGTATTATCATCCCATAAATTTATTTGTCGAGCTATTTCTTTTGCTGTACCAGATGTATCTCCTGTAACTATTTTTATACTTATTCCCGCATCAATACACTTTTTTACGGCATTAGGAACTTCCTTTCTTATAGGGTCGCTAATAGCTGCAATTGCTATAAACTGTAATTTATCAGTAATAATATTGTTATTATTGTCAAAAACATTTTCATTATTATCTATTATTTGGTAGGCAAAACCAAGTGTACGCATTGCATGTGCTTGATAGCTTGATAGTTGTGCTTCTATATCTTGTTTTTTTATTTTAGTGTTTTTGCAAAGTGAATATATAATTTCTGGAGCTCCCTTAACATATAAAACCTTTTTATCTTTTACAACATTCGACTCTACTATAGTAGCCATATATTTACGTTCTGTAGAAAAAGGTATTTCTGAGAGCGTCTTTGTTTTTTCTCGTATTGTTTGATAATTAGTTCCATGTTCATTAAGCCATAAGAGTAAAGCTCCCTCTGTAGGATTTCCTATAACTTGTGGATGCTCATTATTTGTAAAATTAATAGAAGCTGTAGAGTTAACAGATATACCTTCATTTATGAGTGCTTCATCAATGTCATTATATAATTTTAGTTCTGCTACACTCATAAGGTTCTGTGTTAATGTTCCTGTTTTATCTGTACAAATTACAGTAGTAGCACCCATAGTTTCGCAAGCGTGCATTTTTCTAACCAAGTTATTTGTTTTTAGCATGCGTCGCATACTGTAAGCTAAACTTAATGTTACAGCCATTGGTAACCCCTCTGGTACAGCCACAACTATTAGTGTGATAGCAATCATTAATGATTGAAGAATATATGCAATGAAAGGTGCAAATTCTTCCATTGAATTAAAACAGTTTGTGCCGTTTGTTATAAAATAAATAGTAATACGTCCAATTATTATTAAAGTTGCAAGCACATAACTTATTTTTGTAATCCAATAGCTTAAGCCATTTAACTGTTGATTGAGAGGAGTTTTTACACTATCATCAATCTGTATACTTTCAAAAACTTTTCCTTGTTCTGTTTTGTTACCAACAGCAAAAACCTTGCATATAGCATGCCCTTCCATAACTTTTGTCCCCTTTAAAACATGGTTTGTAGGATAAGTGGCTTTGTTATCAAAATCTATACGATTAGCACTTTTATAGCATATTGGCTCTCCTGTTAAAGTTGACTCATCTATATTAAGTGATATAGAATTTAAAATTTCTGCATCTGCAGGAACTTCATCTCCTGCTTTTAAAACAATAATATCTCCTACAACAACATCTTTACGGGGTATTAAAGTCACGTAATTATTACGTATTACTTCAACACTCTCTTCATCATTTACACTATTTAAAATATTAAATTCTTTATTAGCTTTGTGCTCAAAATAAAATGAAAGTCCAGTAGCTAAGAATATAGCAACAAAAATACCAATAGGCTCAAAAAAAACGCTAAATACTTTATTTAAACTTAATATTTCATAACATGAAATACCTATAGAAAAAGCTCCTGCTATAAATAGAATTATTATTAATGGGTCGTTAAGTTTTTCAACATATTCTTTCCATAATGTTTTTTTCTTATGTGAAGTTAAAATATTTGTACCATATAGCCTCCTACTTTCTTCTATTTGACGAGCAGAAAGTCCTTTATAATGATGTTTTTGTGTCATTTATGTTTATCAAGATCTATTACTTTTCTGGTATAGTTATTTCACCAGCTATAGCGCGTTCCATAAATTGTCTAATCTGTTTAGTATCATCATACAGACCTTGAAGGAACATTAATTTAGTGACAGCAGCTTCTACAGTTGTGTCATATCCACTTATTACCCCTGCATCTTTAAGTTGGTAGCCTGTATCATATCTATTCATATCTGCCTGACCACTAACACATTGGCTAACATTTACTATGATAACTCCACGTTCTGTAGCAGATTTTAACAACTTTGTTAACCATGGTGATGTTGGAGCGTTACCGCTTCCATACGAGCGTAATACTATGCTTCGTAAGGAAGGAGAATCTATAACATGTTTTACTATATTTTCTTCTGCACCTGGGAATAGTGAAAAAACAAATAAATTACTATCTAAATATGTATGAGGTATCATTGGTTTTGTAAAATCAGGTTTTAATATCAAGTGTTTCTTGAAATTAAAGGTTACTCCTGCTTCACATAAATGGGCATAGTTAAAAGATTCAAAAGCATTATATTCGTCAGCGCTCTGTTTGGTAGAACGATTTCCTCGAAGAAGATGCCCATTAAAGTATATACACACTTCTGGTACTATAGGTGTTTCATTCTTATTAAAGGCTGCAGCAAGTTCTATACTTGTCATCAAATTTTCTTTACCATCAGTTCTTAACTGACCTATTGGCAATTGAGAGCCAGTAAGGATAACAGGCTTAGTTAGATTTTCAAACATAAAGGAAAGAGCTGAAGCTGTATACGACATCGTATCTGTACCATGCAGGATAACAAAACCATCATAATCATCATAGCGTTCAGCTATTATGTTTACTATTTCACTCCAAAACTTAGGAGACATATCAGACGAATCTATAGCTGGAATAAACTGATAACTGTTAACTTCTGTAGTTATTTGTTTTAACTCTGGAAGGTTGTCAGATAGATGATCAAAATCTAAAGGCTCTAACGCCCCAGTGTTAGGATTACAACCCATACCTATTGTTCCTCCAGTATAGATTAATAAAACTCTTTCAGTTCGTTTCATATAGTACTTAATATTTTATTTAGTTTGGCAAAGATAATAAAAAACCTTTAAAGCTGATAAAATTGCAGATATAATTTGAATTTAATATATTTGCACGAAAATATATTATAATCGTAAATTTATATGAATAAAACAGCAAAGAATATCACCATAGTGCTACGTAATATTGCTTTATGGTGGGGAAAAGTAATTATTAGCGAACTACCTTTTATTATATTTTTTTTATTGTGCATACTTCCAGCTACAATTAAAGTAAATATTGGAGATATTGTTAAGCGAGGTGAATTGGGCGATGCTTGGTGTTACTATCTATTATCATTAGTATATACACAAGTTTTAGCTTTTATCATTTATAAGGTTAAATTTTTAAAACCTATTTTTTATGCTATAGGTATAATACTATTTTCATTTTTTCTAATAGTTTATTTGTTATTTAAATCTTGCATATCCCCCTTAATAGTTCAATTTATTTTAGAAACTAACTATCGTGAAGCAACTGAATTTATTATAACGTATGGTCTTACAACTAAAGCCATAATTAGTTATATTGGTATTATTATAATGATTATAGCTATTATTTTTATAGAACGTTGGTGGAATAAGTGTAACTTGCGACAAAAAATAAATAAGTTATATATTGGGACAATCGGAATTATAACTTTTATTTTAGGTTTATATAACACGACTACGATATATTATGAAATGGTTAAATGTAACGATAGCGAAGCACTTAATGATTGGGCTTCTATTTACGATTCAGTTTCTATGGATGCTATTACAGCTATTGTTTATTCTTTATATTCTCCAACTATAGTTTCACACGAGGTTAATCTTGCTGTACAATATGCTAATAATCTACATAACAATAGAGCTGCTGTTGTAAGTGTGGACAAACTTAACAAGGACTCAATTTATGTTATTTATATTTTAGGCGAATCATATATAAAATCTCATGCTTCATTATACGGATACCAAAGGAATACAACTCCATTTATGGATAGCGAAGAGAAAAAAGGTAATTTAATAGCTTTTACTGACATGGTAACACCTTTTAACTCTACAACAAATGCTCAAAAAAATTCTTTTTGTTGTAATAGTCTTATGTATAATGAAAAATGGTACAATTCTCCATTCTTTCCTATGTTATTTAAGAAAGCAGGATATAAAGTGACATTTTGGGATAACCAACGTAGTTTTGATGTTAATGCGTTTTATGATTTTACTGCAAACTCTTTTTTCTATAATAAAACTATTATGAATTATTCATATGATGCAACTGCAAATAAGGTTTTTAAGTATGATGGAGAACTAATAGATAACTTTCTACATACAGAAGCTCTTAAACCTATTAGGCATAATCTTATTATGTTTCACCTCTTAGGGCAACATGTATCCTTTGATACCCGTTATCCTCATACAGCAGAATATACTCGATTTTCTGAAAAGGACTGTCCTAACAAGGCCCCTTATTTAACAGATAGTAAACGTAAAGAAATTGCAGATTATGACAATGCAACATATTATAACGACTGTGTGATTAAGAAAATAGCATCGTTCTATGCCGATAAACCTGCAGTTATGGTGTATCTATCAGATCATGGCGAAGAGGTATATGACTATAGAGATTCTGAGGGACGTGTAAGTCCAGAAACAGGTATGGAAGTTCAAGCTCTTAAGTATCAATATGAAATTCCTCTTGTTGTATGGTTCTCTAATTCGTTTATTAAACGTTACCCTAATATTGTAGCTGCCACTCGAAAGGCTAAAGATAAACCATATATGAGTGATAATATTTGTCAACTCATTTTCCATGTTTCAGGTCTTAAAACAATATATCACAAACCAGAGCGTTGCCCACTATGTGAACAATATAGACCTAAGCACAGAATAATTGCGGATGGTAAAGATTACGATAAAATAGTTAAACATAGAAAATAAAGTATTTTAGATATACCTTATTATATGAGTCGAATACTAATTAATATAATTGCAAATATAAAGAATGTAATAGTATTTTGTGGGAAAGTAATTATTAATGAATTACCGTTTATATTACTTTTCTCATTATGTGTACTTCCTGCTACTATAGGTACTAATATTCTTACTTTACTACGATGTGAAGAATTTGGAGGATATAAATACTATTTACTAACTTTTATGTACACACAAATTGTAGCATATATAGTTTATAAAATTAAATTTTTAAAACCTATTTTTTATGCTATAGGTATAATATTATTATCATTCTTTGCAATTGTTTATTTGTTATTTAAATCTTGCATATCCCCCTTGATTTTTCAATTTATATTGGAAACTAACTGTCGAGAAGCAACTGAATTTTTGGCAACTTATGCTTTCACATACAAAGCTATTATCGCTTATTTAATTATAATAGTTATGGTAGTTGCTATTATTTTTATTGAACACAGTTGGAAATACAGTTTAACACTTAAAAGATGTCTAAATTCCTGCAAACTAAAATTATTCATAGGAATTATAAGTATTATAAGTTGCATATTTGGAATATATCAAACTCATATATTTAATGATATGAGAAAATGTGATGTAGGCGAACTTGATCATTGGTCATTTGGAATAAGTGCAAAATCTATGGATGCTATTTCTGCTACAATATATTCTGAATATATGATAAGTGTTGTATCTAAAGAAATTACTCAAGCCGTTAAAAGTAATAAGTTATTTTATAATACCACAGTGAAAGCTATTGATAATAGAGATATATATGTTATTTATATTTTAGGCGAATCATATATAAAATCTCATGCTTCATTATACGGATACCAAAGGAATACAACTCCATTTATGGATAGCGAAGAGAAAAAAGGTAATTTAATAGCTTTTACTGACATGGTAACACCTTTTAACTCTACAACAAATGCTCAAAAAAATTCTTTTTGTTGTAATAGTCTTATGTATAATGAAAAATGGTACAATTCTCCATTCTTTCCTATGTTATTTAAGAAAGCAGGATATAAAGTGACATTTTGGGATAACCAACGTAGTTTTGATGTTAATGCGTTTTATGATTTTACTGCAAACTCTTTTTTCTATAATAAAACTATTATGAATTATTCATATGATGCAACTGCAAATAAGGTTTTTAAGTATGATGGAGAACTAATAGATAACTTTCTACATACAGAAGCTCTTAAACCTATTAGGCATAATCTTATTATGTTTCACCTCTTAGGGCAACATGTATCCTTTGATACCCGTTATCCTCATACAGCAGAATATACTCGATTTTCTGAAAAGGACTGTCCTAACAAGGCCCCTTATTTAACAGATAGTAAACGTAAAGAAATTGCAGATTATGACAATGCAACATATTATAACGACTGTGTGATTAAGAAAATAGCATCGTTCTATGCCGATAAACCTGCAGTTATGGTGTATCTATCAGATCATGGCGAAGAGGTATATGACTATAGAGATTCTGAGGGACGTGTAAGTCCAGAAACAGGTATGGAAGTTCAAGCTCTTAAGTATCAATATGAAATTCCTCTTGTTGTATGGTTCTCTAATTCGTTTATTAAACGTTACCCTAATATTGTAGCTGCCACTCGAAAGGCTAAAGATAAACCATATATGAGTGATAATATTTGTCAACTCATTTTCCATGTTTCAGGTCTTAAAACAATATATCACAAACCAGAGCGTTGCCCACTATGTGAACAATATAGACCTAAGCACAGAATAATTGCGGATGGTAAAGATTACGATAAAATAGTTAAACATAGAAAATGATAGAAGTAACAAAAACAAGAATAAAAAGCAATAAATAGTAATACAGTAAGATCTAACAGTACGTCCATAAATTTACTAATTATAAAGAAAATTTATCAAGAAAAAGAGGTTTAAGAATAGTTTAAGTTAAAGTGTAACAGCGTTCCTTATAGAAACGATTATACGTTTCTATAAGGAACGCAACTGCGTTTCTATAAGGAACGCAATTGTGTTAGTATAAGGAACGCAACTGCGTTAGTATAAGGAACGCAACTGCGGATTAACTTAAACTATTTTCATTATTGTTAAGTGTCTTATAAAATTCTGTTTTTTAGATAGATATAATGTGTAAAGTTTTAGTAAAAATAGCTCTTTAATATAGATAATTTACCGTTATATATTATCAAGAAATGTCAAGATTTAAAATTCGGTTTTGTATATATTTTGTATCTATTATAGGCATACAATATGTATTTCCTTGTGAAACAAAAATATTATTCAGTTGTGCTTAAATAGCTATATTTACGTATATCTTGTATAAAATCTTTTTAAAACTTTTTACCAAAAACTATATTGTAAAAAGTTTTAATTAGTATCTTAAAATCAAACCATAATGAGCGATGCTCTAAATAATATAAATCAAGTTCTAACCTCTTCAACATTTTTTCCATAGTATCAGTATAACCATTATATAGTGTGGCATACGATGTTACACCTGGACGTACTTGATAAAGAAAAGTATATCTATTATCATGTTTCATTATTTGGTCTATATAATATTTGCGTTCTGGACGTGGACCTATAAATGACATATCGCCTACTAATACATTCCATAGTTGTGGCAATTCGTCTAAATGGTGAGTACGTAAGAAATGTCCAACAGCTGTAAGGCGATTATCTTTTTCATGCCTATAAAGCTGAGGGCCATCTTTTTCAGCATCCATTCGCATACTGCGAAATTTATAAATATAAAACGGTCTACCAAATCTACCTATGCGTTCTTGTTTGAAAATAGCATCACCACCATCTGAATATTTAACAGCAAAAAAACAAATTATAAATAATGGAGAAAATAATATTAAGGCTATAAGTGATAGAAATATATCTATAAAACGTTTTATATTACGTTCTATACTATTCATACCATCATATATATAAAATGTTATTTCTTTATATTTTGTTTTCATAATGAATATGTTGGTTATTGCCATTTTTTTCTAATTTATTATACAAAATAATACCATTTAACAATAAACGAAATGATATAAATAAATATTATACAAATATGATATTTATTTATATTAATCTTTTTAATAAAGCATTAATAGAATAATGTATGAAATAATATAATGTTTTTTTTATTGATAGTTTTTCATGTTTTCTATATATATTCCATTGCCACCTTAATACTTTTATTTTATTAAAACTTAAAGATTGTGAATGTATTCTATATGCTGCAGTTACGGTTTGTGTATTATGTGCTGTCCAACCCATTTTCAATATATCCAACCACATTGCATAGTCTTCATGTCCAATAGGCTTAATTTTTATTTTTCCTACTTTTAGAGTATCATAAATACCTGTTAAATTTCCTATAGTATTTCCTTTTAATAATTGTAAATATGTAGTAGATTTAGGTGCTTTTACTATTCTATTTGTTCTTTTACTTTTATCATTTATTTTTTCATAATTAGAATATATTACCGCATAATTATTTTTCTTAAATAAATTTATTTGTTCTGATAATTTATCTTCAAACCATTTATCATCGCTATCACAAAAAGCTATATAACGACCTTTTGCATGTTCTATTGAATTGTTACGTGCAGCAGCAGGCCCACTATTTCTATCTAAATAGAATACTTTTACGCGCTTATCACTATGCTCTAATTCGCGTAATATTTTTTTTGTATCTATATCTGTAGAACAATCGTCTGTAATAAGAACTTCAAGATTTGTATATGTTTGATTTAAAATACTTTCTACACATTCTCGCAGATATTTAGCAGAATTGTAACATGGTATAATAACAGAAACTAATTCGTTGGGAAATATTGTAGTATTCATTTTATAATATTCTAATATTTTGTAATAAATATATTTCTAAATGTTGCTACAATGCGTGATATAAAAAATAAAAATTCATATTTATTTATATTTTTAAAGTATGTATATGTATATGCTATAAACAACTTTTTAGCAGTATTCAATCTTTTATATAATGTTTTCTTGGTTCTTGAGGCGGAGTTACATCTACCTCTAACATAGTATATTGTATCAACGGAAGCTAAATTAATCATATTGATTTTATTAGATATTTCAAACATAAAAAAAGCATCTTCACCTAACGATAATAGTGTATTAAAACGGTCATTTGATATTATCGATTTAGGTATTAACTTACACCATGCAGTAGAAAAAAAACTTCTGGAATTGAATGTTGTTAATTTATTTCTATTTTTTGCTTTATTATAAGCCTTAGTTAGAAAATGCGGAGTTTGTTTGTTTGTAATCTCACTAATTTGTACAATATTAGAAACAACTATACCTTTACTATTTGCTTTAGAAAGTAAATTTTTAAGATAATTCTGTGATACCCAATCATCATCATCAATAAAGGCTATATATTCTCCTTTTGCTGTATTAAGTCCTATATTACGCGCATTAGAAACTCCTGCTATATCGGTTTGAATAAGAGTAGTTTTTATTTCTTTTAATTCTTTATTTAAAAAAGAATTAATGTTTGTATAATATGGTTCATTACATCCATTTAATATTATAATAACTTCAAATAATTGTTTATCTATATCTTGTGTTGCAAGGCTATTTAAACATTTATAAATATACTTACCAGGTTTATATGTTGGAACAATAACAGAGATAGGATATTTCATAGTGCAAAATTATGATTTTTTATTTATTTCTGACATATTCAATAGCAATATTTCCTAATTCAGCTGCTATTTGTGAGTAAGATGAGTAATAACTACCTATTATTTTAGAGGTTCTACTTAACGCAAATAACTCTGCAACTGCCATTTTCATTCCATCTAAAGAATCACGAGTTAATTCCATAGAATATGAAAAGATTCTATCTCCATATTTATTTTTAATAAATTCTTTTACCTGTTCATCATCTGATGCAAGATAGAAAGAAACATTATTATTATTTATAATTTCATTATCAATAATTTTTATAAAACCTTCCAAAGGTGAGCCTTTGATAGACATAGTATTATCTGTTCTCCTAACATGAATACCTATAGTGTTTGGTGTAAAATTATTAGTTATTTTATCAAGTATTTTTTTTATATCATAAGTAGGTACAAATAATTTATTTAACGCATACATCTTTGACATTTGAGAACATGATATAAAAAGTAATTTTCCATTACAAGTTTTTATTTTGTTAAATACTTTATCACCCTCCCAAACATTAATATTATAAAGAATTTGTTTATAGTTAAGTAGTAAAATTTTGCGTAATAGATAGTCTCGTTTAAAGTTGATAGAATATTTCCATTTGTTTGTTTCTTCTAATGAGATATTTTTAATATTTATAGGTTCAAATAGGTCAGAAAACATAGCATTTAAACCTTTATACTTATTCCAAAGAATGAGTAATGGAAGATCTAAATATTTAGCTATATAAACAGCAGAAGCTATAGCTCTCATTCTATTACATAGTCCTGCAGTTGGTATGAGATGTATTTCATTCATGTGATTATCTTCTTAATAACGTTCAAAAAGCCATGTCCATATTTTAAATCAGGCTCAACATAGTTTCCTTCTCCCCATTCGTTCCATGAACGTAAAAAGAGGATGCGATGTTCTGCTTTCTTATTTTTTATAATATTTAAAGCATCTTTCAAATGTGTTTCAAATGTTTGAGGTGTAGCATTAATATATACTCCTTCACTATTTCCTGCTCGTGGTGTTCTATCCCATTGAGGAAGAATTGTAGGAAATACATTTTCCCAACTATCTTCTGGAGCAAAAAAGTATTTTATTACTTTTGCATAGTTAATACGTTGTGTTGGTAAGAATTTAATTTTCTCATGTAAAAGTTTTTTTATAATGCGTATATACTTACCCATATATAGCATTTCTGCACGAGGCTTGCCAAAAGAATTTATCCCATCGAAACCAAAATTTAGTAAATCGTTATACACCATTTGGCTTGATTGTAAATTTGGGATAACACGATGTAGTGTACCATCTTTTTCAAGTTTGATGGTGGATGTAGAATTTGCTAAAGCTACAAAGTAAATACCTTTCAAACCATTATCTTTTGCAAGTTTGCGCCATATTTCCATAAATCGAGGTGCATCACTAAAATGATAAGGATCGAATATTGCAAATAAAGGTTTTCCATCAATTGTTATATATCTACTATCTTTAAATGCTGGTAATACTGTATTAAAGTGCATTATATAATCTTCATCACCTAAATATTTCTGTTCTACAATCATTTTATTATTACCGCCATTTTCCCAAGTAGCAGTAGTCCACGAGTGATTTGCCCAGGCTAAACAGAACGGAAAATTTGGTTTTCCACTTTGTAATACTTCTTTAAATGGTCTATCTAATAATCGTTTGCCATTACCAAACCAATAATGCCAATAACAAAATCCTTCTATACCAGATTCACGAGCTAATTGAGCCTGTTGCTCTCTCACTTCAGGAACACGTAAATCATAAAAGCCAAGATCAGCAGGTATACGTGGTTGATAATGTCCCTTAAAAAGTGCTTTGGCTTTTGCAACATTTGTCCATTCAGTAAATCCTTTACCCCAATACTCATCATTTTCAGGAATAGGATAAAATTGTGGTAGATAATATGCTATTACTCTTGCGCTCATATTACTAACTTAATTTATATAGAATTTTAATTTCTAAATGTGATTTTATCATTTTTTGAAAATTTAAACGAATACAGTGAGAGAATAATTTAATAATATTAATCCTAATATAAATATTACACCTGTTGCTGCCCATTTAGGACGGATTGTATAATATATATTCGCAAACAATATAATACACACTACTTCATATAACCTATTAACTCTTTCTCCAAATACTGGAAAGAAAGCGAATGCTGCATAAAAGAATAACCCTATGGAAAATATCTTAATAAGTAGTGGTAAGTATTTATTGTATTTACTTATTGTATCATAAAAGTAAAGAATATAAAAATATAGAAATAATCTTATCAAATGTCTTATATCAAATACATTTAATCTTTCAGCATGAATTCCTATTTCAAGACCTTTTTGGTATATATCTAATTTATTTCCTATATATGGAATATTTGAAGTAAAATTAAGTAGAAATGAAACTCCTAAAATAAATAGTAAATATGAAATAGAAACAAAAGCTCCCCATTTAATTCTTTGTTTTTTAGTCATTTCCTTATTAGACAAAAACAGAATAGGTAAAAGAATTAATGCAGAATAATGAAAGAAACAACCTAATAATAAACTTAGAACAGCTAATTTTTTTTTGCCATCTCCTATTTGTGTTATTGCAATAAGTAAAAATCCAGATAATACACCAGATCTTATTTGCATACATTCTTGTAATGCATAATATTCACTTATATATATAGCTAATATGGGAAACCATAATGAATTATATTTCCTAAATGCATACATTTTTAAGCCAACACCTAATAGAGCATAGAATAAAAAAAGTATGTGTACATCATTGGAAAAAAATTTGATTATTTGAGAAAATAGAATATAAGAATATTCAACACTCTCTGCTGCTGTATTAGAATCACTATCTAAAAATGTTCCTTCGTAATTTAGTGAATCATAATCTACACCAACTTCTCTAAGTCCTGCAACAAGAACTAATAAAAAGAATATAAAAATATAAAGTGGAGTTCTATATTTAATTATCTTCTCTTCAAATAGAGCAAAAAAAACAGTAACTGTAAATATTCCTATAATTATATATCCCATATTTATATAATGCTATTTTTAAACAACAAAAATGAAAATCTTTTTCTTTCATCTCTGTTTATTCCTATAAAGTAAACTAATAAAATAACTATTATAATTGAAGCTATACAAACAATAGATAATCTAACTAAAGGTATATGAATTGCCGTATGTAACATTGTTATTGATATGCAACTACAAATAGTTATTAAAATAGCGGGTAAAAGAAATGATTTTAAATATGATGAAATTTTTATGTTACTATACAGCCCTTTAAATATAAAAATACGTATAATATGAGCTATAATACATATACATATAAATATAAAAAATAGATAATATGATTCATAACCTATTTGAAAAAGAATCCATGAAAGTGGTAAACATGAGAGCATAACAGTTTCTACTATAAGAGTGTATTTCTTGAGATTTCCGATTGCATAAATTATAGTTGATATGGGATTGTGAAGTGCTAAACATATTGTATAAATTAAAAATAATCGAGAAAAAAGTATAGTGTTTCCTGTTATTGCATCTTTTCCTATCCATATATATAATATTGTATCCATTTCAAAGAGTAATGGAATAGCAGGAATTAATAATATATAATAAATGGCTTTATTGCTAAATAAAAACATTTTATTTAAATATTGTATGTTTCCTTCTGAATATGCTTTTATCATAGCTGGTCTAAAAGCTACAAAAGTTGTAGTAACAAGCATATTAAAAGCATTATACACTTGATTAGATATTGCAAAATCGGCATTAATACGTGGAGAAAAAAAGGTATTTAGCAGTATAGTACTACCTTGTATTGTACATACACCTGCTATTGAACCGAAAAGAGTCCAACTGGAAAATGAAATGAAGTTTTTATAATACTTTTTATTTAGTACAAGTTTATATCTACAGACATTATATTTTAATGAACAAAAGAATATATACAGAATAAGAGAAAGTAAAGAAATTATAGAAAGTCCTATGCCATATATCAAAAGATGATCTACTAAAAACTTGCCTGCAAATATTGCAAGTACTAATTTTAATACACATTCTATTGTAGAAATAAAAGCATAAATACCCATATCTTCATAAGCATAAACCATACCTATGAATGGTATCTGTATACAACTAAATACGAATGAAATAATTGAAAAATGAAATATCCATAGTGCGGTATTTAAACGTTCAGGTGGGATAGTCATTTTTGTTTCTATAAAAGAAGGACCACAAATCTCTAATAACAATATAATTAACAAACTAAATAAAAATACTATATTTAGTGCAATAGAGAAAAAATCTTGAACTTCTATATTATTTTTTTTACCAAGAGAATATGAATAAAATCTTTGTACTGTTATTGCAAAAACACTGCTAAAACTTGTTCCTAATAACACTATTCCTGCGACAGCATTAAATATGCCATAATCATCAACTCCTAAACTTTTGATAATCCACTTTACAGAATAAAGATTAAGCAAAGTAACAATAAACATACGAACAAAAAGAATAACTGTATTACGAGCTATTCTTATTGATTTATTGTCAATTGGTACTTTTTGTGCCTTAACCATATTTTATTCTGAAAAGATAGTATCTCTCATTACATACAGTGTTGTTAATATAAAGGCAGCAAATGTTATGGCAAATACAAATATCATCCTTTTAGGACCTGAAGGTTTGACAGGTACTTCTGCTCCTTGTATAGTGGTGAAAACTGGTGTATGTTCTTGCAGCTTGGCATCAGCAGCTTTTAATTGTGATGTTAATGCTGTATATGTATTATACTTTAATTGCATATCATTCTCAAGATCTGTTTGCTTTAATTTTACACTTTCAAGAACGACATCCATATCAGCATCACTTATTTTACCATACTCTCTTCTTACTTTTTCATAATCATATTTGGCTTTATCTACAAGGCTTTTATAATGTTCGACGTCTGAACGTAGTTTTCTTGTTCGATAATCAATTATATATTCTTTATATTGCTCGCGAACAGCATCGGCAACCATTTTACAAACCATTGGGTCTTGAGCTTCTGTAGTGATGCTGATAATTCCGGTTTTCTTGTCAATAGCCACTTTTATGCTACCACGTATTAAACCTACTATACTATTATCTTTACGTGATAGTTGATATGGATTAAATGTTGTTGGTTTTACTTGAGCTATACTATCTTTTGAAGTAAATTTTGATGATAGCCAATAATATGTTTTATCCCACCATGGCGTTTTTAATTTTGTTGTAAGGTAATCATAATATGTTGTATTGATTTTATTATCAACTGTTTTTATAGGAATGTTAAACATTCTTGTTACAAATTTATTATCATCCATTAATTCTGGATAGAGTAGAGGAGAGATGGCATCTGACGTGCTTTTATTAGAAAGATCAAAACCGAAACTTGAAGCAAGATCTTTTAAAGTTCCTTCATCTTGTAAACCTGAAATTTCAGGTGCCATTGACGTTTTGGAGGTATATGTACGTGGTACGCTAATAATTATAAAAGATGATAATATTATAGCTAATGGTAATATTATAATATAGAGCATCTTATGTTTACGTATCCTTTTAGCAACTAATTGTAAGTCTATTCTTTTTACATCTGTTTGATTTCCCATTTTCTCGTTAATATCTTTTATCTTAAGCTCCTATTACATTTATTTAAATAGGTTGATAAGAGTTACTAATATTGCTGCCATACTTGAAGCACTTGAACCTATCGAAAGAATCTCTGGAAGACTCATTCTAACTTGATTTTTTGTAGGGACTATTATCTCACAACCTGGTTTTACTTTAGTTTTATAACCTACTTTTGCAGATGTTCCATTCATATACAAAATATAAGTACGGCTCTTTTTAGCATCAGAAGAAAATCCACCTGCTTGGTTGATATAATAAGCTACATCTCTTCCTTCTACATAACTAACAGCATTAGGATACATTACTGCTCCATTTATTCTAACTGTTCCATTGTATTTAGGAATGAGAATACGATCACCTTCACGAAGTATAAGATCTGCATCACTACCAGGATTTGCTAAGGCTTTTGTTAGATTTATTCCTACAGAATATGTAGCAGGAACTTCAAATTTTTCCATAAATGTATTTTGCATTTGTTTAGCACTTGCTATTACACTTGAGGCATTATTGCTGTGGGCTGCAAGTTCAAGTAGCTTTTTATCCTCTTTCTCTTTTTGCATTTTTAATATAGACTTCATTCGCATTCGTTCTACTTCATTTGGTATACGTTCTAATTTTGCACCATCAAGATAAGCTAAATCAGTTGCTCCACCTGCTGCTTTAAAAATGTCAGAAAGACGAGTTTTACTTCCTGTAAGTGGATAGGTTCCTGCAAAAAGAACCTCTCCCTCTATAGTAACATTTTGTTGATATGTTGTTCCCGGACTCTTACGTACATACACTTGGTCATAAGGTGCAAGTATAAATCCTGGCTGACCATCTATAACAAAACCATCTTTTAATTTAAATGTGAAACTTTGAGATATTATAGAATCTGTTTCTAATGCTTCGGGATTAATATTTCTGCGAGATACATCAACACGTACTGTTGAGGCTTTATCTGTAAGACCTCCTGCTTGTAGAATAAGATCTTCTAAGGTTTCGTTGTCTGCGTATTTATATTTTCCTGGATATATTACCTCTCCCAAAATTGATATTGTACGTTCTTCCTTTACATCACTTCGTGTTGGTATAAATAGTATGTCTTCATTTTGTAATGGTACATCAGCTTTTTTGCCTAATAATATACCTTCAACATCTATAGCTATAGCTTCTAAAGTTCGGTCTGATTTCATACGGTGCATAACAGCATGTGGGGCAAAAGCTACTTCTGTTAGTCCTTCTGCTGCATCAATAAGGTTACGAACAGTATTTATATGTCCACCTAATTCATATTTACCGGGACGAAATACAGCTCCACGTATCTCAACCATATTTTCATAACGTGGTATAACAGAATCTACACTTACAGAGTCTTCATCGAATAATGAAAATTTATTCATATCAAACTCATTTACATTGTAGATAGAGTATTTTCTTCCTGTTTTTCTGTTTACTCTAACATTCTTTCTATAAGCATCGCCTGTGAAACCTCCTGCATATCTAATTAATGATGCAAGGCTTTCGTTACGTTTCATCTCATAAAACATTGGTCTCTTCACTTTACCAGTAATATTAACTAATAAATCGTATGCACCAACTACGATAACATCATTATCTGAAAGTCTAACATTTCCACTTATCTTACCTTTACGCAAAAAATCGTAAATATCTACTGTGCTTATTAATTTACCACGACGGTATACTTTTATATTTCTTAGTGTTCCTAATTTCCCTATACCCCCTGCCATATATAAAGCATTAAATACTGTGGAGAAAGCAGAAAGTGTATAAGTACCAGGAATTTTAACCTCGCCAAGTACATTTACCATTATTGTATGTGTTTGGCCTACTGAAAGACGAATAGAAGAACTACTATAACGTTTTCCTAATTTGGCTTTTACACGTTTGTTAGCTTGTTCTACACTAAGACCACTTACCTGTATTGGACCAAATCCTTCTATAGTTATTATTCCATCAGGAGCTACTGTAGTCTCTATGCTTTTTTGAGATGCTCCATATATATCAATAAATATTGCATCACCTGGTCCTATACGATAGTTGGCAGGTAATGCCATATTCATATTTGGTTCAAATGATAGATAAGGATTATTAAATATATCTCTACCCCAAACTTTTTTATTTTCTTTTTTATATTGAGCTTCTAAAATTTTATATAAAGCAGCTGTATCTTTTGGCATCCAAGAGTCCATCTCTTCTTTCATTTTTAGATATTCTCCATCATACTCATTATATGTGTTATTTTGTCTTGGGTTGTATCGTTCTATTTGATTGCTTGAATAACTATCTAAAAGACGTTCCTCATTATCATAGTCTTGAATAGATTGTCTAATAATTTTATTTTTAGGCAACTTAAGATGACTTTGAGCATTATTACTTCTACTACGATCGCTACTCTCTATTTGGGAAGTAGAACCAAGAGAAGAATTGCCTTGTTTCATCTTTTCGTATGTGTTTTTTACTCTACGAATTTGGTTTATATTTACTCCCCTTTGCATTAATTTTGTAACAATTTGTGCTTGTGAAGTGCCTTTTGCATTTTCTTTTAATACAAATTCTATTATTTGCGAATCGCTCATAGTAGATTGGGCAAAAAGCGAGAATGAACTCAGAGAAAATAAGAATATTAAGATATAACGCTTCATCTTAGTAAATTTTCAGTTCTTGTATATGTATTTTTTATATATAGTTTTAATTATTTAAACGCATAAGATATCTGTTTATTATACAGATATAATAAATATTAGATATTTATATTTGCATTAAGATTATAATAAATGATTTGCAAAGATAAATAAATTGTATAATTATATTTATTGTTTTTGATTATTTTTGCACAAAAGTTAGGTAGCTATAATGAGAAAAATAATTCATATTGATATGGATGCTTTCTTTGCTTCAGTAGAACAAAGGGATAATCCAAAGTTACGTAATATTCCGATAGCTGTATGTTATGACCATTCACGTAGTGTTGTTACTACTGCAAGTTACGAGGCTCGTCGCTTTGGTGTACATTCTGCAATGCCTGTAAGTCAAGCAAAAAAATATTGTCCGCATATAACTATCGTCAAACCTAATATGGAAAAATATAAAGTTGTTTCAAAACAGATACACAAAATATTCCATGAATATACAGATATAGTTGAACCTATATCCTTAGATGAGGCTTTTCTTGATGTTACTATTAATAAGCAGAATATAGAGTTAGCAACAGATATAGCTAAGGATATAAAAAAGAAAATTTATAGTAAATTAGGTCTATATGCTTCTGCAGGTATAAGCTATAATAAATTTTTAGCAAAAATAGCATCAGATTATCGCAAACCTAATGGATGTTTTTTGATTCATCCTAAAATGGCTTTAAATTTTATAAAAGATTTACCTATAGAGAAATTTTGGGGAATTGGCTCTAAAACTGCTAATAAGATGCATAAGATGGGAATATATAATGGCGAACAACTAAGGCTTGTTTCTATAGAACATTTAAAACAGGTGTTTGGAAAATCAGGTGAACTTTATTATATGTTTGCACAAGGTATTGATAACCGAATAGTAGAACCTTATAAGGAAAGGAAATCTGTTGGGTGTGAAGAAACATTTTTAGAAGACCTACATTCTAAAACTCAGATAATAATAAGATTATACCATATAGTGCTTGAACTTATTAGACGAATTGAAAAAGAAAAATTTGAGGGTTATACATTAGTCCTTAAAGTAAAATGGGATGCTACGCACCAAACAACACGAAGCACTACTGTTGACTATGTATTGAATAAAAAAGATGATATACTTCATTTATCAAAATCTCTTTTAACACAAATTGATTATCACAAGCACTATATACGCCTTATAGGATTATCTGTTACTAATAATGAAAAGTCTAAAATACATGGAGAGTGGATTGAGGGGGAATTTGATTTTTGAAAATTATAAGCAAGTGTTATAGATAATCGTTTTACAAATTATAGTAAATAATTTTGTATACTTCTATTTATTCATTATATTTGCAGATATAATTATTATAATACAATATTAATATATATTACAATATTATTATGAATAAAAACAAAGTGATGAACCGTGCAGCGGATAACATTAGAATTTTAGCTGCTTCAATGGTAGAAAAAGCTAAGTCTGGTCATCCTGGAGGTGCTATGGGTGGTTCTGATTTTATTAATGTACTTTTTTCAGAATATTTAGTATTCGATCCCAACAATCCAACATGGTCAGGTAGGGATCGTTTCTTTTTAGATCCAGGTCATATGTCTCCTATGCTTTATTCTGTTCTAATGTTATGTGGAAAATTCACTATGGATGAATTAAAGCAATTCCGTCAATGGGGTTCACCTACACCAGGACATCCAGAACGTAATATACTTAGAGGTATAGAAAACACTTCTGGACCTTTAGGGCAAGGACATACTTTTGCTGCAGGTGCTGCTGTTGCAGAAAAGTTTCTTGAAGCACGTCTTGGTTCTGAAGTAATGCAACATAAAATATATGCTTATATATCAGATGGAGGTATTCAAGAAGAAATTTCTCAAGGTACAGGTAGATTAGCTGGAACATTGGGACTAAATAATCTTATCATGTTCTATGATGCTAATGATATTCAATTATCAACAGAATGTGGTGTGGTAATGAAGGAAGATACAGCTGCAAAGTATAAATCTTGGGGATGGAATGTAATAAGTTGTAATGGAAATGATGTAGACGAAATACGTAAATCGCTTGATATTGCTTTGAAAGAAAAAGCACGTCCTACACTGATAATAGGTAAGACTATTATGGGTAAAGGTGCTTTGCAAAAAGATGGTAGTAGCTATGAACATGATATAAGAACACACGGTGCACCATTAGGTGGAGATGCTTATATAAATACTATTAAAAATCTTGGAGGCGATATAAATAATCCATTTACAGTCTTTCCCGAAGTAAAAGATTTATATGACAAGCGATTGGCTGATTTAAAAGTCATAGTAGCTAAACGTCATGAAATAGAAAAGAATTGGGCAGCAAAAAATCCAGATAAAGCAAAACTTCTAAAGGAGTGGTTTAATGGAAAAGCTCCTAAAATAGACTGGTCTAAGATTTCTCAAAAAGCAGATGTTGCAACACGTGTAGCAAGTTCAACTTGTTTGAGTCTTTTAGCAGAACAAGTTCCTAATATGATTTGTTCTTCTGCTGATCTTTCTAATTCAGATAAGACAGATGGTTTTTTGAAAAAGACTCATAATATTATGTTTAATGATTTTAGTGGAGCCTTTTTCCAAGCAGGAGTTAGTGAGCTTACTATGGCTTGTATGTGTATAGGTATGATGCTTCATGGTGGTGTTGTATCAGCTATGGGAACATTCTTTGTATTTTCAGATTATATGAAACCGGCAATACGTTTAGCTGCATTAATGCAAATACCAGTTAAATTTATTTGGACTCATGATGCATTTCGTGTGGGTGAAGATGGACCTACACACGAACCTGTAGAACAAGAAGCACAAATACGTTTATTAGAAAAACTAAAAAATCATTCTGGCAAAGATTCTTTGCGTGTATTTCGTCCTGCTGATGTTGAGGAAACAACTATCTGTTGGCAAATGGCAATGGAAAATGTTGATACACCAACTGCGTTAATTCTTTCTCGTCAAAATATTAAGAATCTTCCTACAGGTACTAACTATGAAAATGTAAGAAAAGGTGCATATATAGTGAAGGAAACTTCAACTGACTATGATGTAATACTTGTTGCGAGTGGCTCTGAAGTTTCAACACTAATTGATGCTGCAGAGTTATTGGAGAAAGAAGATATAAAAGTGCGAGTTGTTAGTTGCCCTTCAGAAGGACTTTTCCGTTGTCAATCTTTGAGCTACCAAGAGGCAATTTTACCTAAACACACTAAGATTTTTGGGCTTACGGCAGGCTTACCTGTTACTCTTCAGGGACTTGTTGGGGCAGAAGGTAAGGTTTATGGTCTAAATAGTTTTGGTTACTCTGCACCTTATAAAGTTCTTGATGAAAAACTTGGTTTTACAGCAGAGAATATCTGTAACCAGATAAAAGAGTATTTAAAATAAAGTTTAAAAGAAATTAGCTGTTATCAAATCTAAATTTGATAACAGCTTTATAATAGTAATTAAAATAATTTGTTAACGCTTATGGAAATTAAAACAGTCGGAGTAGCCTGCGATCACGCTGGTTTCCCTTTGAAGCAATTTGTAATTCAATATCTTGAACAACATAAAATTCCTTATAAAGATTTTGGTTGTAATAGTGATTTAACATGCGATTATCCTGACTATGCACACCCTTTAGCAGAAGCTATTAGTAGTAATGAAGTTTATCCTGCTATTGCTATATGTGGAAGTGGTGAAGGTATGGCAATGACACTTAATAAACATCAAAAAGTTAGAGCTGGTTTAGCTTGGAATAAAGATATTGCAGAACTAATTAGACAACATAATGATGCAAATGTCCTTGTTTTACCGGGACGTTTTGTCGATAATAAAACAGCTGAAAAAATATTAGATTCATTTTTTAAAGCTACTTTTGAAGGTGGACGACACGAACGTCGTGTATCAAAAATAGCTATTAAAGAATAAAATTTATTTCATTTTTTTATAAAGGATAGTGTGATGTATATACTATCCTTTATATTTATTTTATTATCATACATAGTGCTCAAATAACTGCTATGAGCTTAATAAAAATAAAATTTGTATTGCTTATAAAACGAACATAATAGTAATATAATCTCACAAAAAAACTTAATTATATATATTGCTATTAATATCATTTTGTTAATTTACTTTTTTTTGCTAAATTTGCAAACTGTTTGGAATAGGCTATATTAACAAATTACGAAACTGAAAGATAGAAATGTCTAAGATTTGTCAAATTACAGGGAAAAAAGCACAAATTGGTTGCAATGTTTCTCATTCAAAACATCGTACAAAGCGTAGTTTTGATGTAAATCTATTTAACAAGAAATTCTATTATGTAGAAGAAAATTGTTGGATTTCATTGAAGATTAGTGCTGCTGGTCTTCGTACGATTAATAGATTAGGTTTAGATAAAGCATTAAAACAAGCTGTATCTAAGGGTTATGTAACTTGGAAAGATATAAAAGTAATAGGAGACTAAGCAAATGGCAAAAAAAGCTAAAGGGAATAGAGTCCAAGTAATATTAGAATGCACCGAAATGAAAAATAGTGGTCTAGCAGGTACTAGTCGCTATATTACAACTAAGAATAGAAAAAATACATCAGAGCGTCTTGAACTTAAGAAGTATAATCCTATTCTAAAAAGAATGACTCTCCATAAGGAGATTAAATAATAGGTGTTTTATATTTACAATTTAATATAATTAGAACATTATGGCAAAGAAAGCAGTCGCAACCCTTCATGAAGGTTCTACAGATGGTAGAGTATATACAAAAGTAATAAAAATGGTAAAAAGCCCTAAGACTGGTGCTTATATCTTTGACGAGCAAATGGTTCCTAATGAAGAAGTAAAGAATTTCTTTAAGTAAGAAGATTTCAAATAACAAATAATATCTATATAAGAAAGTCTATGAATATTTAAATTTCATAGACTTTCTTATTTCTATAATATTTAAAAATAAATTGCAAGGAACTAAAGAAAGTTAACAATTTTGGAGTTAAAAATAAAATAATAGGGTGTACAAAATAAGTACACCCTATTATTTTATTGATTTTCCAAGTTTTACTGGGATATAATAATATTAATTCTTTATAATCTTAGTACCGTTAACAATATATATGCCTTTAGGTAGAGTTGATAAGTCTTTGTATTTACCAACTGCTATACCGCGAATATTATAAATCTTACTATCATTTGTAATATTAGTTTTAATATTCTTTACACCATCAGTTTTATCAGAAATATATGTAACCTTTATTTTCTTTATAGTGTTATTGTTTGTATCTTTAAATTTAATTACAGGTGCTTTACCATCCCAAATATAATAATCTGAATTATCATCATCTGCACAATAGTATTTACCTCCAGTTTGAGTAATTTCTTCAAAGTCGCACTCATAAGGTTTACTGAAGAATTCTATTTTTGTTATAGTAACATTTTGAGGAGCTGTGAATGTTATTGTGTTATGGATGTATGCTTTGAGATTACCGTCCATGATACGATTCCAGTAACGTTCGTGTAATTTTTGGAAGGTTAGAGAAATACCATCAATAGTGAGAGCTGTCCCATCTTCAATTTTTGCTACTTCTGGTTTATCTCCTTGTTTTGCAGTAGGGACTTTCCATGGGTTTTCTGCAAAGTTGAATATTGCAACTTTTTCATCTTTTTTTGTTTCTGGTTCTTTTTTCTCTTCTTTTATAGGTTCTATATTAGAGAATTTAGCTTTTCCCCACTCTTTTTTATAATCCTCAACAGCACTTTCGGGTACATATAAGACCTTAGAGTCAGGAGTTTTATTAAATGAGCCTTTTATAGTAGGGGGTGTAGTAGCTTTACATACTACCTTTGAAAGTTTATTACATCCTGTAAAAGTATTTAATCCCATTGTTTTTAGTGATGCTGGTAGTGTAATACTTTCTAAATTACTGCAATTCTGAAAAACAAAATTTCCAATAGTTTTAATAGCTATGTTAGTTAAATCTATTGTTTGAAGACTTTTACAATCTTTGAATGCTTTGTGATTCAATAATGTTATTGATGATGGTAGTTGTATTTTATTAAGTGAACTGCAATTTTCAAATGTTGAAGCCTGTATTTGGTCAATTCCTTCTGGAATAGTAATACTCTTTAATGATGAACATCCTGAGAATGCTTGTGGTTCTATAAGTTTTAAATTTTGAGGTAGTTCAATCTCTTCCAGTTTTTCACAATTTGAAAATGCTGTTTTTTTTATGCTTTCAAGTGTTTTAGGGAGTTTTACTGATGCTAAATTAGTGCAACCTTGAAAAGTTCTGTCCATGATTGTTGTGATCCCTTCTGGTATTACCATATTATTAATACTGGTACACTCTCCAAATGCATTTTCATCGATAGAAGTTAAACTTTTAGGTAAATTAATTTTTTCTAGCATCTTGCATCCAAAGAATGCACTTTCTCCAATTAGAGTTAATCCCTCTTCTAAATTAAGCGTTACCAGTTTATCGCAATATGCAAAAGCATTAGGCCCCATAATTTTTATAGTCTTAGGCACATTTACAAGCCTTAGATTATGGCACTGATAGAAAGCACTTTCAGCTATCACTTCAAGTCCATTAAATAGATTTATGGTTTCTATTGAGTTACAATAAGCAAATGCATTTTTACCAATGCTCTTTAATGTTTTTGGAAACACAATTTCTTTGACAGGCTTCATATAGAAAACATTATCGGCTATACCAACAATTCCTTCTGGAATTACTAATTTTTCAGGTATTTCTGCATCCCATTTAGTTATTACGTTATCCTTTACTTCTACTCCTGTAGGTAGAGCTTTTATAGAATTTGTAATTTTTTTAGTGTGTTGTTGAACAACATTTGATTTTCCCCATGCAGCACTTAAACTAAATAAAAGTGCTGTTGCAATAATAAATGTAAATTTTTTCATTTTTTACTGATTATTTTTATTTAACAATATGAATAAAATTTTGTCATTATTAATTCTCAATTTATTTTATATGTTCCCACATCTCAGTGCCATTGCCCTTATAAATAAGGTTATGTATTTCTCCACCGAGATGTTCTGATTTATTTATAATTTTACCTTTTTCATTATCTGTTATATTTATAATAAAAATAGTAGCCGACTGATTTATAGGTGCTTTTGTATCTTGTGCAGCTACATACATCTGTTTTTTGTTATATGGATTGAATACAATCTTTTTGATACTATATTGTTCCCCTAATTGTATAAATGGTTTGTCAGAAAAGTTTTCTCCAATGTAGTTATACATTTTTATTTCACCTTTATTGTTGCCATAATATAATATAGGGCTAATAGGATTTATACCTATAGCATCAGTTTTAGTAATTCGTCCAGAAACATTTTTTTCGCTTATCAATCGTTCTTGTTGTTTGTTTGCAGTTGGTGCAATATGATATATCATTATATCTTTATTAGCTTTTTCTCCAATAAGTAGAATTTGATTAGGTTCATATCTATAATCTGCATTTTGACTAGCATATTTACCGTTACAAGCCAACAAAGCAATGGGTTTGACAGATGTAGAAATTTTACTCTCTGCAACTCCACGTATTCCACATACATAGATAAGATGTTGTTGAGCAATATCAAAGTAAACTCGAACCATATCCATAGGGTTTGTTATTAAGTTGCAAACCATATCTGCTATTTTTACATATGAAGGTAATTGGTGGCTACGTTTACCAAGTATGAAATTATGGTCTGAAGTCATAAGATAGTCTCTACCTCCGCCAATGAAATAAATAACATTAAAATCTTTGTTCCAAAGAAAGTTTTGGTTTCCGTATGGTACAAATGCTGTATTAGGTGAAAAGGAGTTATTATTTCCATTATATTTTACTTCATTTTTTGCTTTCAGTGTAACAGCATCTAAAAGGTATATTTTACGTGGATTATCACAAGCCATTACAACTTCAAGTGGGTTTGATTCTTCAAGGTTTTGTGGATTTGTAATACCTTCTCCTGTCCATGCCAAGCACAATGGTACAGTTCCTAAAGTTAATGTTGGATTATTTTCAGTAAATACATCTTTAACCGCAGGTACTTCCATTTCGTTTATAGACTTGTAACTTAATTGTGCTTTACCATTGGTTGTAGTATACAGTAGTAGTCCTTGATCGTATCCTGTATATACATATAGAGTAAATTCAACAATTTTTGCATTTCCTTTACTGCTTTTTATTTTTAGATAACAAGAAAACTTTCCTGGTTTAGAACATATATAGTCAAGTTTTTCATTAGTGCTAACTTTTTTAAAGTCAATACTCCATTCGTATGTAAGTTGTTCGTCATTGTTTTTTTCTACTTTTGGTATTAGTTTAAAGTGTGTTCCTATTTTTGCGCTGTATTCAGCATCAATACCTGTAATTGTTAACATCTTTTTTGTAGGTGTTTCTGTATTTACTATAGGATCTTCATTTTTATTAATTTTGTTATCCTCTGAGCAAGATATAAGTAGACAAGAAATGCCTATTGTGATTGAATAAAATAATTTTAAGTGTTTCATTTGATTTTTATTAATTTATTTTTATATTTCCCATACTACATCAGGAAATGTTATTCCCTCTTCAGGGTGATTATCAAAATACTCTTTTACACGTTTAAAGATACGAAGATATTCATATTTTTTCTTTTCAATTTCTTCAGATGTTATAGGAGTTCCATTTAATTCTATAAATTTTTGGTATTTTCTTATATCATATTCTCCAAGCCAGTATGATAGTTTTTGCCACCATGTAGGCATATCTAATATATTATCAAAATTTATAGTTACCATAGAGAGTTTTTGTATTAATGGTGGTAGATCTGTTTCTTTTTTTATTTGCATGGTAAGACTATATTTTGATGTAGCATTGAGTTTACCTCTTATAATAGTTAAATATATAGTATCATTGGTAGAAAATGCTTTTAGTGTAAACTTTCTTGGTATTGATTTGTATTGAATATTCTCTATAGCTGTAGATAGTGTATCTATAATTTTTATTTCATAGTTACGATCTATGTTTGAGGTTGTTCCTATTAGAGTCAGTGGTATTTTTACTTGAAATTCTTTAATTGAGTAGGGTAGACTTCCAAGATGAATATCATATGTAGAAGCTTCAAAACTTATTCCAGCTTTACCTTTATAGTTGAAACTCTCTCCTTGATGGCATGACACAGAGCAAATTATAATTAATAATATAAATAGAAATATTATATGTATTCTTTTCATATAGTTTATATTATAGGTGTTTTTACTTCGCTATCAGGTAGTGGTAAAACGTAAGTTCTATTATTTGGTTCAAATATTTTTCCATTTAGTCCTTTCATTGGTAACTTAAACCGCTTATATGTAAAAAATGCTTGTCCTTCTCCCCAGTATTCTTTAATAATTTCTTTAGATAGTATTTCTTTGAATTTTATATCTGTTTGAATGTCTTCAATTTTAATAGGTTTTAATCCGCGTGATGTTATGACAGTATTTAATGCTTTTAAACACTGTTTTTGGTTATTATTAATATATTCTGATTCTGCAATGATATAATACATTTCAGGTAGTCTAATAATATTTATAGCTGGGATTCTATCTGGTAGCCATGTTTGATTTTCTTCGTAATACTTATCGTAAAATTTAACAAAAGCAGTAACAGGACGTCCCCAATCTGTTAGGGCAAAATATGCTTGGTATCTATAATCATTATTGTCAGCAGTGAATGTTGAAACATTGAATATTTGTTTATAATTATTTCTAACAATGTTGCAAGTTGGTGTTAATCGTGCAGGAAAAAATTTTGTTTTTACATTTATGTGTGCTTTAGGTGCATTAATAGCAAAAATACATTCTTGTTTTGCTGTATATCCACGAAATAATTGTAATAGTTCTTCATCTTTAGATAGTTTAAAATTTGCATCTAATACTTGTTTAGCATAAAATATAGCTTTATTGCTGTTTCCATCCCAATTATATACTCGTGCCAATAATGCTTTAGCTGCATTACGGTTAGCATATAGCATGTTTGTAGATCTTTTGTTGCTTATAGGTATTGTCGAGAATAGTTTGTCAGCTTGTTGTAAGTCATTAATAATTTTTTTGTTACAGTTGTCTACAGAGCTAATAGGTGTAGGATCTACAGATGCTTCCATTACGTATGGTATGCCTTGTACACTATGTTGATCATAATTAGGAGCAAATAATCTCAATAGGTCAAAATGTAGCATGGCACGTAGTGTTAGGCATTCAGCTTTATATAGTTTTGCATTGTGTAAATTGGGCTTAAGCTTAAGTTGGTGAAGTACATTATTTATGGCATAAATTGTGAAATAAGCATTACTCCATATAGAATTAATATTTTTTTGTACATCTACGTCTTTATATTTTAAATTGTATGTTTTAGTTAAAGGTGTCAATGTTATCTCTGTATCGTTATAATATAGTTGTGCAATCTCATCAATAAATCCAAAAGAAAGTCGACAACCATATAATTCTGGTTTAGCCATATTTGCATATATACCAGTTAGTGCATCCTTAAATCCTTGTTCATCTGAAAATATACGTTTATCGTTAATAATTCCAGGTGTATCAATATTAACAAAGTTGCAACCAATCATTATAGCTGCTAATATTATTATCCAAAAGATGTTATATAGTCTATACATTAGTTTTATTTATATTTGTATATTTAGTCTTAATTCGCAGTTTCTTGCAAATGGATAGTTTAGTCCCCGTTCTCTTTTTATTGTGGATAAATAGAAATAGTTTCCTACAGAAAACGATAACCGTAAAGCTTTAATATGTATCTTATTGCAAGTTTTATTTGCTAAGTCGTATGATAGCATTAAAGATGAGCCTTCTATGCAATATTCTTTGCCAATAAATCGTGATGTAGGAGGAGTAACTTCTGTTATTGTAATATTTTTGAATAATGCCTCTTGTCCTGGAGTTTTCCATCTATTATAAAAAACACGTTTATCTGCATTTACAGTAGGATCAGTACTTTCTACTTTAGAAGCTAATGTTGCATTATATATAGTAGCTCCTAATCGATAAGTGAATGCCATTGAAAGCGTAAAGTTTTTAAATGTTGCAGTTATACCTCCACTACCTTGTAGAGTAGGGGTTAGGTCTCCAACTGTTTGCCGTTCATTGTAATCATATTCGTACGTATATTCGCCATTACGTTTTATAAATATTTCTTTACCATTTGCAGGATTTATTCCAGCAGACTTCATTACTTTTAATGCTGTAAGTGATTCTCCTTCTGAATATATAGGTACTGGTAATCTTTGTCCACCATTTATATTACGTTTATTTTGATTTTTTAGATAGTCGCTAATTTTTATTATTTTATTACTATTATGTGATGCAATTATATATCCTTTGAGTATAAAACTATGTTTTTTTACTATTAAACTTCTTAATGAAATTTCATATCCTGTATTAAGAATCTGTCCTATATTTTCTTTTCCTTCTGAAAAGCCAACATGAGGTGGTTTTGCTATAGTCATTACTAAATCTTTAGTAGTATTATGATAATATTCTATGGAGCCACTCAATCTCTCGTGCCATAATTCAAAGTCTATTCCTATGTTTCTCTTTATAGCTTTTTCCCATTTTAGTCTTGGATTAACTAATGCTACAGGCACTGCTCCTATCTCTTTGTTATATATAAGGTTTGGGCTGTATCTATAGGAAAGTTGTGCTTGATATGGATTAAAACTAACATTACCAACATTTCCTATACTAGTTCTTAGTTTTAAAATAGTTATAAATTTAGGTAGGAGATTTTTTTCTTTATGTAAATTCCAGCCTAATCCAATCATAGAAAATGGAGCATATTTATTATCAGTACCAAACTTAGATGATCCTTCATATCGTATAGATGTATCAATGAAATATCTATTTAGATATATGTATTGAAGATTAAAAAAACTGCCTAATTGACGCGATAGCGAGTAGCCTCCTACAGGATGGCTTCCTTCTGCAAAACTAGATGCTAGCGATACATGATCAATTTTATCTGATAAAATACCTATTGCTGTAAAACCATCTTCATTTTGTGTAGTAGATTGTATATTTCCACCTATGGTTATATTTATAAAATGATTGCCATAATGACCTATTGGTTTAGCATAAATAAAAAATAGATTGGCTGAGAGGTCATTAGTATTGCTGTGTATAACGTTAAATTCTCCACGTTTTAGTTTTTCTATGTAAGCAAAACGTTGTGAGAGTGGAGAATAGAAGTTCTCATTATCTCTTTTATATATTGTATAATTTATTGAACTTTCAAAGCGTAGACCATCTATTATGTTACATCTTAGTTTTATGCTATTACTTATTGACAAGTTTTTATTTCTGATATAGCTATTTAATTTTTTTTCATAAAGAGGATTAGCTTTTCCAAATGAAAGTTCTTTATTTAGCGATCCATCAATATTATATGCTTGGTCGTATGGGTTGAGTAGTGCATAATCGCTAAAACTTCCGTATGGAACATCTGATGAATTAGAATTATCTATATGAGATATAAATTGAACGAAAAGTTTGCTCCAATTTCCGTATGTTATGTTTATTAGAAGTGATAAATTTTTTTTATTACTTTTGTCCATAATTCCTTTAACTATTTGATAGCCTGTAGATATATTATATCTAAATTTTTTCGCACCTCCAGTTATAAAAATATTATGATTATGGCTAAACGCTGTACGTAGTGGAAAGTTTAGCCATTCTGTGTTAATTCCAGCTTTAACTCTTTCTAATTTAGTATAATATAGTTTTTGGCGTTCTATATCAATTTTACTATTACCTAAAAATTGACCATATAATCCTGCTGATCGTTCAAACTCTAATTTTTCAGCAGCATTTAGTAGGTTATAACTAGATAAATCTGCTGTTGATATTTGATATCTTCCTTCGTAATCAATATGTAAATTTCCTGATTTTGTTGGTCGAGATGTAATTACGATGACACCATTTGCAGCTTTAGAACCATAATATGCTGTTGCTGCTGCATCTTTTAAGACAGATATACGTTCTACAGTTGAAGGGAGTAGATTGAAAACTGTGGTAATATTTACTTCTGTTCCGTCTAATATAAATAGAGGTAAATTAGTTTTATCATTTTCTATAAAACTGCTATGTCCTCGTAGTACCATGTCTGGTAGTTTGTTTGGATCTGCACCATTATATATGTTGGGTGTAAGTTCAAAACCAGGTGTATTTTGGCGTATTATATCTAATAAATTTCTGTTTATTTGTTTATCAAATGTCTCACGATTAATTATATAGCTTGCCCCAACATAACTACCTTTTTGTTTGTTTACATATCCAGTTACAACAACTTCATCTAAATTTTGTTCTAGGGAATTAAGAATTATATTGTATCCTGCTTTATTGTTTTTTAGTTTCACAATTCTATTTTTATAACCATCGCATTTTACTAATATCATTGCAGATTTTGGTAGTAATGATATATAGAATTTTCCATCTTTTGATGAAGTAGTATTGGTAAGCAGAGACATGTTTTTATCTCTTAACTCAATTATAGCATTTTCTATTGCTTTACCGTCTGTAGACGTTACTCTCCCACTTATAGTTGTTACCTCTTGTGCATTTATGCTCAAACTAACGAGCGATATTAATAGTGGTAAATAAAGTTTTATAGTAAATTCTTTCAATATATTCATTCGTTAAAATGATTTAAAATAGCTTTTTTGCAATCTTCCATTAACCATTTTGGTGTGCTTGTAGCTCCGCATATACCTATTGTAGTTACACCTTTAAACCAGTTCATGTTTATTTCTTTGGCACTTTCTACTTGATATGAATTAGGGTTTACTGCTAAACATTCGTGGAATAGAACTTTACCATTAGAACTTTTCTTTCCAGCAACAAATAGTATTACATCATGTTTTGTTGCAAATATAGATATATTTGGCATTCTGTTAGCTACCTGACGGCATATTGTGTCGAAACTACGAAAAGTGGAATTTTCAGATATATGCTCTTGTATATATTTAATTATGCGATGAAACTCATCAAGACTTTTTGTTGTTTGTGAATATAGATATATATCTTTATTGAAATTTAAGCGTTTTACGTCTTCAAACTTATCTATAACAATAGCCTTGCTATGTGTTTGACCTACTAATCCTAAAACTTCTGCATGTCCATTTTTACCGAATATTACTATTTGGCGCTTCATTGTATCTATATCATATTTTATGGAATGTAGATTTAGCCCTTTTTCATATTGCTTTTTTATGCGCTGCTGAAGTGCTAAAACTACAGGACATGTTGCATCAATTATTTCTATATTGTTACGTTTTGCAATTTCATATGTTTCTGGTGGCTCACCATGAGCTCTAAGTAGTACGGTCGCATCATGTAATTGGCTTAATTGTTCATGATTGATGGTTATTAATCCAGCTTTTGTCAGTCGTTTTACTTCCATACTGTTATGAACAATATCACCAAGACAATATAACTTTCTACCCTTTTCTAATTCCTCTTCTGCTTTTTTTATTGCGGTAGTAACACCAAAACAAAATCCACTTCCATCATCGATTTCTATTTTAAGCATATATTATTTATTATCCTTATATATTTCTTATGTATTTATTGTAGAAATTATCTTATTTCTATAATATTAGAGCTGCAATTTCCCTTAAACTCTGGAGAATACGCAGATTGTACAGTTGATATGCCTGACGAATATGTCCCTCTTCTATCTATAAAATATTCAGTTTCTATAATATGAATACCTTTAGATAGTTTGTCAAAATAGAAATTTGTTGAATTATCTTTATATGTAACATAATATCCCTCGCGCCATTGGTAACCACTAAGTTGTTTTACTGGTTCTAAACATGCTTCATGTTTGTCAATTATTTGAATAAAGTCGTAATTATTATCTGCTGTTATAGTTAGACGCACTATTATTTTATCACCTATTGTATACTTATTATCAGTATAGTTAGATTTTATTATCTCACGTTTTATCTTTAGTCCAGAATTTGAATATTTCACTGCGTTAGTTGCTTGAAAATATTGAGAAAATATAGCTCCCCAACTTGTTCCTTTACTTGTTTTTTCAATAGTTAGGGTATTGGCTGCTTTATTTTTTCCAACTTTTATATTTATAGGATAACTCTTTTTTACGTATCCTATTCCAGCTGTAGGTGATAGTTCATCAATTGTTTTACCATCTATTTTAAATATTGTAGGTCTTTTATTTTCATTTTTCCAATTTATTTTTTCAGCAAAAGCCCAAATGGCATTAATGGAGTTAATAGGGGTATCCCATGCTTGTGTACGCTTTGATGTTAGTAGCCAACGTTGCATTTCTTGAATTGTATTATTTTCTGTTGGTAGTATAATTTTCATAGCTTCAATTGCTGCAACTTGTGTTGGGATTTTGTAGTCTAACCAACTTGATTGTGCTTTTTTTGTTTCAAAGTAACGACCTTTAGCCTCATCATACACAGTATATTCAAGTAAACTTTGTAAATACTCTTTAGCTAATTCTCTTTTACCATATAGATTTAAAATTATAGCAATATTAGCTTTCCCATATATTGTGAATTTTTTATTATCTTTTGAAATAAATTGAAGTAAGTATTCAATATCTTTTGTTAGAGGTCTATTAGCTAAAGCATTAATATATAAGTAATCGTATAAATCATTATCATAATAGTATGAGAGATAATTCTTCTT
The DNA here is from genome assembly GCA_946998295.1 of uncultured Prevotella sp. Classification (GTDB taxonomy): domain Bacteria; phylum Bacteroidota; class Bacteroidia; order Bacteroidales; family Bacteroidaceae; genus Prevotella. Next base: position 52,954 of record CAMPYS010000003.1, on the reverse strand, counting down.
TTCTTTGCCAGTTAATATCTTTATTTTTTCTACTATCTTTGCAACTTTATTATCCAAATATTTAAATGCTAAGTTAAGAATATCTTGCTCTATAATATTTCTATTATTTGTGAAATATTGAAGTCTTATTAAAGTTTTTACTATTTGTATAGTTATTGGAAAGTTTCCATTCATACCTTTCCACCATGAGAAAGACCCTTCTGTGTTTTGTAATGCTTTAAGGTTTTTTACTTGTTTTAGTAGAGTTTGTGTTAATTTATTAGTATCAAAATAATTTATCAATGATTCCCTTCTAAGTTTATCGTTATTAGCGTCTATTTCCCATGGTGTTTCGTTTAATAAAATATCTTTTAACTCTTGATTCTTTTTTAATGTAGGTGTAAGTGAATTTTCCTTTTCTTTTTCATTTTTCCATAAATTTATAATATTTCTTATATTAGGATTTTGCCATAATAAGAATTCAGCTAATGAATTAGCATAGTAACTTGATACTAAGCTTATAGAATTATCTTTTTGTTTATCATTATTACCTATATATGGTAGAGCTTGTATTATTAACCAACTTGGGTTGTTTGTGTATTCTATGGTTATTTTTTTTGATGTTGAGTTGGTAGGAAATATCTTTTTAAAATTAATAATCTTTGTCTCTGGTTTATTTTGTGTTATTGGAATGGTTGTTGTAATGTATTCTTTATTTGGTAGTACAGTAAGATATTGCTGTTCCCCATCAGAATAGTCTGTTCCAATAGCCTTGATACGTACAACTAATAAATTTGTATTTTTCAATGTTTTGTTTTTTATACTTGACAATGAAGGTATAGTGAAATTAATAGCATGGGAAGATTTTTTATCAATTGAATAATTTTCTTCATACTTATATATAATAGAATCTGTAACAGGGTTTATTATTTCTAAAAAAGCTTTACCATTAATTGTTTTATCTGTTGTATTGGATAATAATGAACTTATAACAGGTTTATCATTATAACGTATAAATCTTGGAATATTTGGTTGTATCATTAGTTTTTTTTGTGCAATTATTTTTCCTATGATAGAACCAATATTTAAGTCTTTGTCATGAGCAATACCCATGAATTTCCATGTTGTTATACATTCTGGAAGAGTAAACTTAATACTTATAATTCCTTCATTGTCTGTAGTAAGTTGTGGATAGAAGAAAGCAGTTTCTTGTAAATCTTTCCTGATATTTAATTTTGTTGGAATTTCTTTTTTCGTTATAGTTTTATAATTGCTTATATTATTTGCTCTTGAAATTGTGGCTTTATAATAATTTTCAGCTATTCCTATTTCTGACTTACATGTTAATGGAATATTTTCTACTTCATAATAATTAAACAGTTTTTTATCTATAGATGCTAAGTCTAATAAATCATCATCTACATAATAATAGCTTTCATTTTCACTCAATAAATATAGGTAATTAAATCTTGTGTTTTCCCATTTTGTACTCGGTAAATTTAATAGGAAAGCAGGTTTAAGATTCCATGTATTTTCTTTTATAGCATCAATACTTTTATCATATAGTGTTGCCATTAATTGTGCTTTTGCTGCTTTTCCATTTGGATATATTATTTTTAAGTTCCATTCTTCTTTATCTCCAGGAATTAATTTATCGCGGAAAGTAATCCATTTAAGTTTAAGACTATTTTCTATTTGTGGACGTTGAATGGTAGTAGAATGAATGTAAACTTCACCTTCTCTTACCCAAGCATAATTTAGAGTTAGTCCTTCTCCATATTCTTTTTTGTATACGAATTTATGTGTAGTAATTGCATTACTTTGATCAATTGTCCCCGTATCAATAATTTTATTTCCTGAATAAATACTGTATACAATATGTTGATTCTTATCAGTAGCTCCTACTTGAATTGATACAGGGGAGCCATCAGTAGGAAAAATTTTAGAGCTTTGATAGAACCAGTCGTGTGTTTGTATAACAGGTTGTTTGTCATTAAGCGAGAATAATACAAAATCTTTTGTTAGTGTATCATTTTCACATGTTGCATATATATTATAATGTCCTGAAGGAAAGGACAGTGATAAATTAAACGGGGTATTTGTATCAACTTCTTTATATTTATTTTCCTTAATAGGCTTTTTCCCATAAGGAACAATAGCGTATTTTACTTTAGCATTAATTTCTTTACCTGTTTCGTTTAAATAGTTAAATAAAATTTTTATTTTTTCATTTCTGAGTAATTTATCTGCAATATTGACCGAGAAAAGACTATTTTTTAAACTTAAAGGTAGTGTTGCGGAATTTTCATGAGTTTCTCCTGTTATGCTTGTTACTTTAGCATTTACTGTAAAAATAAGTGCATTGTAATTAAAAAAGGAAGAACTATTTTTTAATTGTTTTTTTAAAGTATCAGGTATATACAGAGGAACTTCTATTTTAATTTCACCTTTTTCATTAGTTGTTGTATATCCTTTTGCTATGGTTTTTTCATTATCATTTAGCTGCAAAAAATATAAAGGGCTACGTGTTATATTGTATTCAACTTTTGCATTTGTGACAGGAGTACCTGAATAATTTTTTGCAATAGCTTTTATGGTTATTGTATCTCCATCAGAATATTTTTTTTCATACTTATCAAATTTTACTTCGAATGTTGGACGTTTATATTCTTCTACATTAAAATCTACAAATGAACTTTCACCGAAAGATGTGCTAATGCTGTAAGTTCCGAGATTAATATTTGATTTTGGTAGTATAAAATCTGTTGCAGCTGTTCCAAAATCATCTGAAATAATTTCTTTAGTTGATATTATTTTATTATTAGAATCCTTTAGTTTTAATTTTATTTTAGTGTTAGATAGTATTTTCCTTTCTAAAGTTTTATTATTTTGATTATAAACTATTACAGAAGTATGAATTACCTGACCGGGTCGGTATATTTTTCTATCTGTAAACAAATTACATAATATTTGTTCTTCTTTAGCAGGTCTGTAATAAAATCCAGAATAGTAATTACTATTAGTTATATATTTATCATTATTGGTATACGCAAAAGTTTTTATCCATGCTTTTGCATTTTTCTTGTTATTATATAATACTTCACCTTTAGAGTTGGTTGTAAGAATTTCCGTTTTTTCAGTCCGTGGATAATCTTTTATTATAGTTTGTTTTATCTTAGCATCTTTTACTGGATTACCTGTTTTAGCATCTACTACTACATATCTTCTAATATTATTAGGTTGTTCTTCTGTTAAGAGACAAAGGTTAGATACGTGGTAGAGGGCATAAGCAGGTTTAACTAATTTATTAGAAGATTTAAACTCCAATAAATAGAGACCTTTTTCTAATTTTGGTAAAAGTAAGGAGTCTTGAATTATTTCCCATGGTTTAGCTTTATATTCCTTTGATATTATTTTTTTTGTATTATTTTGCAAACTCTTTTTTATAAGATTTAATTCGTAGTTAAAACTTGGATCTAATTTTGTATCTCCAGTTAGAGTTGTTCGTGTTATTGTAATAATAATTTTATCAATGTTTTTTAACTCTATTTGCTTAATAATATTTTCTGTATTTGGCAATCCTCCATTATATTTATTTTCTACTTTAATATATGGTGATATTAATTCATTATAATTTGCTTGTAATTTTTTAATAGCTATATTATTATATTTAGACCATCGTTTTATAGATGATTGTAAATAATTTGCTTGTTGCTCATTTGTAAATTCTAAATTATTTTTTTTCCAATTATATAATTCTACTGCAATATTAGCAGCAATTGGTAGGTCAGCATATTTATCTATAAGTTGTTCTGCATCTTTTGAATTTTTATTTTCATTGTTAATCCATTGTTGTAGAGCCATAAAGCATGCAGCTTGTCTATTACCAGATTTATTATACACTTCATAAGCTTCTTTGAACTTATTTGTTTCTATAGCTATAACATGTAGTAGGTCTTTATTAAAAATATCATCATCTTTACCTTTAATAATAAGTGGAGTATAGTCTGTAAATTTATAGTTAGCTAAAAGTTGAGCGTTTGTTATAGCTTTATTATAGTATTTATTGTAACTATTAGTGTCTTTAGGGTTGATATAGAATAGGCGTTTTCCTAAAATGCAGTTATATATAGCAGATAAAATTTGGTCTTTTTTTTCTGTTTCTGTGCATAGTTGTTCAAGTCGAATGGTTTCATTATTTTCTTTAGTTGGATCTATTCTGACTTTAATCTTTGCTGTAAGCAATTCTGCAGCTAATAGGTTACCATATGATTTATCTTTTTTAGCTTGTTTTATAATAATATTAAGTAAGTCCAATTGAGTTTTTGGGTGATCTTTAGTTTCTTCCTGATAAATTTTCTTCCATAAATTATTATATGTTTGACTCATAGAATTTAAATTTATTGTTATCATTATAATTAGTAGAGCTACAAGTTTTTTCATAATTAATATCTATATAGTTTAATGTGCAAAAGTAATATATTTATTTTAATCTCAGTTATTAATAGCAGCTGTTTGTTATATATTTTTTTTAATATTTTAATGTAAAAAAGTGAGGAGTTGTGTTATAATTATAACACAACTCCTCACTTTTCCTTATTTTATAAAAATATGTAACTGTTTATTTTCTTAATCCCAATGCTTTAACAATAGCACGATAGCGTTCAATATCTCTGTCATATAAATAGTCAAGCAGAGCGCGACGTTTACCAACAATACGAGTTAATGAACGAGTGGTAACAAAATCTTTTTTATTGGCTTTTACATGTTCTGTTAAATGCTTTATACGGTAAGTAAATAGTGCTATTTGACTTTCTGTTGAACCTGTGTCAGTTGTTTTTTTTTCTCTTCCGTATTGCTTGAAAAGATTCTCTTTTTTTTCTTTATTTAAATACATTTTAAATGGTTGATTAATAAATTATGTAATTACATCTTTCTATTGTAAGATTCTCGTCTTAATCATAGCGAGCTACAATATTAAATGCAACGGACTTTCCGTAATGTTCTGCAAAGTTACAATATTTTTATTTATATACAAACCTTTCGATATAATTTTGTAATTTTGCACGCAATTATAGTTATATATACTGATAGCTTGAAAGTATTGAATAAGATTTATATCCTATTAATTTATGAAATAAGCTATTTGGTGTTATTATACTTATTAGTTTAAAATAATAAAGCTATATACATTAATTATAAGTAAATGCAAGATATTAGAAACATCGCAGTAATAGCCCACGTAGATCATGGTAAAACTACGTTGGTGGATAAAATGATGCTCGCTGGAAAACTTTTCCGAGATGGACAAAATAACAGTGACGAAGTGTTGGATGCCAATGATTTGGAACGAGAGCGTGGGATAACTATTTTAAGTAAAAACGTAAGTATTAATTGGAAAAAAACAAAGATAAATATTCTTGATACTCCAGGACACTCCGATTTTGGAGGTGAGGTTGAGAGAGTGTTAAATATGGCTGATGGGTGTTTACTTTTAGTAGATGCTTTTGAGGGTCCAATGCCACAGACTCGTTTTGTTCTTCAGAAAGCTTTACAATTAGGTCTAAAGCCTATTGTTGTTATTAATAAGGTGGATAAACCAAATTGTCGTCCAGAAGAAGTTTATGAAATGGTATTTGACTTAATGTGTGATCTCAATGCTACAGAAGAACAACTTGATTTTCCTGTAGTTTATGGATCTGCAAAGAATGGTTGGATGGGAGATAACTGGAAGACTCCAACTAATAATATTGATTACCTTCTTGATCTTATTATTGAAAAAATACCTGCTCCACAAGTTTTAGAGGGTACTCCTCAACTTCTTATTACATCATTAGACTACTCTAGTTACACTGGGCGTATAGCCATTGGACGTGTTCATAGAGGTACTTTAAAAAATGGACAAAACATAACGATTTGTCATAGAGATGGGACTAATGAGCGGACAAAGATAAAGGAACTTCATACTTTTGAAGGCATGATACATAGAAAAACACAGGAAGTAAGTTCTGGAGATATATGCGCTGTTATTGGCATTGAACATTTTGAAATAGGTGATACAATTGCAGATTATGAAAATCCTGAAGCTTTACCACCTATTGCAGTAGATGAGCCAACAATGAGTATGTTGTTTACAATAAATGATTCTCCTTTCTTTGGTAAAGAGGGAAAGTATTGTACATCTCGCCATATAAATGATAGGTTAGAAAAAGAATTAGAGAAGAACCTTGCTTTGCGTCTTGAACATGTTGAAGGTACTACAGATAAATGGATTGTAAGTGGAAGAGGAGTTTTACATCTATCTGTACTTATAGAGACTATGAGACGTGAAGGTTATGAACTTCAAGTAGGGCAGCCACAAGTTATTTTTAAAGAGATAAATGGAAAACGATGTGAACCTATAGAAGAGTTAACAATAAATGTTCCTAATGATTTCTCAAGTAAAATGATAGATATGGTTACACGTAGAAAAGGTGAACTATTAGGTATGGATACAGAGGGAGATAGGGTTAATATAACATTTGAAATACCTTCACGAGGCATAATGGGACTTCGTACTAATGTTTTAACAGCAAGTCAAGGTGAAGCTATTATGGCTCATAGATTTAAAGAGTATCAACCATATAAAGGAGAAATTATACGTAGAATCAATGGATCTATGATTGCTTTAGAAAATGGTACTGCTTATGCTTATGCTATTGATAAACTTCAGGATCGTGGAAAGTTCTTTATAGATGCAGGTACGGAAGTTTATGGTGGACAAGTAGTAGGTGAACACGTTCACGACAACGATTTAGTTATAAATGTTACTAAGGCAAAGCAACTTACTAACGTTCGTGCATCTGGTTCTGATGAAAAAGCACGTGTAATACCAAAGACAGAAATGAGCTTAGAGGAGTGTATTGAGTATATTAAGGCAGATGAATATATAGAGGTTACACCTAAAAATATACGAATGAGAAAAATAATACTTGATCACACAGAACGAAAACGTGAAAACAAAGATAAAAGTAATTAAATATATTTTTATCATCAATAAAAAATAACTTTTATACAATAAATATATAAGATAGCCGAACTATAATGTTTATGTTCGGCTATTTTATTGTTTACTTTTTTCTTATTTATAGATCTTGATAAACTATTTATTCTAACTAATCCATTGCTTTTTTGTAATTTTGCAGAAAATAAATACATAATTAGAAGTTACGCAAATAAATTATGGCAAAAGAACTTAAAGAATTAACAAAAAGATCAGATAATTACTCACAGTGGTATAATGAACTAGTTATTAAAGCAGACCTTGTAGAACAATCACCAGTTAGGGGGTGTATGGTTATTAAACCATACGGTTATGCAATATGGGAAAAAATACAAGCGCAATTAGATAAAATGTTTAAAGAAACAGGCGTTCAAAATGCATATTTTCCATTGCTTATTCCTAAGAGCTTTTTATCTAAAGAAGCAGAACACGTAAAAGGTTTTGCTAAAGAATGTGCTGTTGTAACCCATTATCGTTTACGTTCTAATGAAAGTGGTAGTGGGGTAGAGGTAGATCCTACAGCTAAGTTAGAAGAAGAACTTATAATAAGACCAACAAGTGAAACAATTATTTGGAACACATATAAAAATTGGATAAAGTCTTATCGTGATTTACCATTAATGTGTAATCAATGGTGTAATGTTATGCGTTGGGAAATGAGAACTCGTCCATTTTTACGAACTTCTGAATTTCTTTGGCAAGAAGGACATACTGCACATGCTACACGTGAAGAAGCAGAGAATGAAGCAAAATTGATGCTTAATGTATATGCTACTTTTGCACGTAAATATTTAGCAATACCTGTAATCGAAGGAGTCAAAAGTGAAACAGAACGTTTTGCAGGTGCATTAGATACATATACTATAGAAGCTATGATGCATGATGGGAAAGCCCTTCAAAGTGGAACATCTCATTTCTTAGGTCAGAATTTTGCAAAATCATTTGATGTAACTTTTCTTAATAAGGATAATAAGCCAGAATATGTTTGGGCTACATCATGGGGGGTAAGTACACGTTTAGTTGGAGCTTTAATAATGACCCATTCTGACGATAACGGATTAGTTCTTCCACCAGAAATAGCACCTATTCAGGTTGTTGTTATACCAATATTTAAAGGTAATGATCAGTTAATAAAAATAAAAGAAAAATTGATTCCTATAATAAATGCACTACATAAAAATGGTATTAGTGTAAAACTTGATGATAGTGATAATAAACGTCCTGGATTTAAATTTGCTGATTACGAGCTTAAAGGTATACCAGTTCGTTTAGTTATGGGCGGACGAGATTTAGAAAATAACACTATAGAGATAATGCGTCGTGATACTTTAGAAAAAGAAAGTATTAGCTTAGACGGTATAGTAGAGCACATAAAAGATGTATTAAAAGATATTCAAACTAATATATATAAAAAGGCAGAAACATTTCGTGATACTCATATTTATGAATGTGATAATTATGATGAATTTAAAAAGAAAATAAAAGAAGGTGGTTTCTTCTTATGTCATTGGGATGGTACTGCTGAAACCGAAGCTAAAATAAAAGAAGATACACAAGCAACAATACGTTGTGTACCATCTATGTTTGAGCAGACAGAAGGCGTAGATATGGTTAGTGGTAAACCTGCAAAATATCGTGTATTGATAGCAAGAGCCTATTAAGAAATATTATTTATTAGATAAATGAAAAAAATATTTACAAGTGCAGCTATTGCTTTTATAGCAATAGCACTGCATGCAGAAACATATACAAAAAAACATAATATTAACATTTCAGGATTTGCTATTATTGATTGCCAATCTACTAAACAAAGAATTAAAGACGAAAACAGTTTTAGTCTTCGTATGGCAAGAATAGTTTTTGATGGACATCTTTTTAATTATTGGTACTGGAAAACACAATTAAATGTAACTGGGATAAATAATACATTAGCCTCATCACCTAAACTTGTAGATCTTTTTCTTGAGTGGCAACGTTATGATTTTCTAAGAATAAAGGTAGGACAATTTAAAATTCCTTTTACTTTCGAAAATCCAATGAATCCAATAGACCAAGGATTTATGAGCTATTCTCAAGCTGTAACAAAACTTGTTGGTTTTTCTGATCGTAGCGGACAGCATAGTTCAAATGGTCGTGATATAGGTGTACAAGTACAAGGCGACTTTTTAAAAACTACTTCAGGTCGTCCTATATTTCATTATCAAATAGGTATGTTTAATGGACAAGGAATAAATGTAAAAGATGTTGATACACGTAAAAATCTTATAGCAGGACTAACATTAATGCCTATTAAGGGACTAAGATTAGGAATATTTGGTTGGTTAGGAACATATTCACGTGAAGGTAATTGGATAATAGATAATAATATAAAAAAAACAGGAATACGTAGTTTAGAACAACGTCGTTATGCTATTTCTATTGAGTATGTAAAAAATGATTGGACTGTAAGATCTGAGTTTATTCATTCTATAGGAAACGCTTTTAGAAAGCCTTTAGTAAATATTAATGATGTCTCATCACACGATTGCAATTTAAGTGATGATGGTAATAAGGCACAAGGTGGATATGCACTAATTATAGCACCTATATTAAAGAAGAAACTATATGCTAAGGCACGTTATGATTTGTATATTCCAAGTGAAGATTGTAGGAGTAGAAAGACACTATACGAGATAGGAGTAAACTATCGTATTAATAATAATATTCAAATAGCAGGGGAATATGCATACTATCAAGATTACAGTGTGTTAGAAAAAAATAAAACCTTGATAGATGTTCAATTGAGTTATAAATTTTAATATTTTTATAAAAGCAGATAAAAAAAGATTTACAACTTATGTGGAAACATGAATTAAATAGAGATGATCAATTTGTAGCTTTTAATAAAGAACAATATCGTGCTAAGAAGCGATATAGAAAGATTTTAAAAGTATTATTATTATATTTTTTAATATTATTTGCTATTGCAGTTATATGCTTTGCAGTATGGCTTTATATAGGTTAATTTTATAATATAATTTTTTCTACGTAAAGTATTGGCAATTTTTATATAGTATTGAATTTAATATGATGGTGAGAACCATCATATTTTATGTACATACTATTTCCATTAAAAAAGTTTTTTTTATTCGCAGCTATTGCAATGTGTCCCATTGTAAAGCGAAAATTTATTTCAACTAAAGGGTGGATAAGATAATGATATGAATATTTTATATCATTAGTATTGTTAATATCATTTTTAACAATCATCATGTCCACCCCTAAAGGACCATTATAAAGTTTAGATATGGTAGTATTAAGCAGACAGACTAATTTTTCCTTAAGTTCTTTTAAAAATAAAATATCTATATACTTTTCTAAAATATTTAATTTCTCATCTTCATTTATTATGAGATTACCAGTATAAGCACCATTATTAGTAGAAAATATAGATAAACCTTCATAACGAATATCGCCATTTATTGATATAAATTCCATTGCAAAATCAATTACTTTTTCATATAAAGGCTCTATCATTATTCCTCCTTGATGTTTTATAATATTTTTTGCCCAATTAAATTGATAAGGCAATATATCCCCCTTGATAAATCTAAGTCCTCTACCGCTACAGCTCCATGGCGCTTTTATAACAGCATTATAACCATCTTTAATAATAGTGGTAAAATCATCTATATTTTCAGTGTAAATTGATTTACCTATCAACCGACAATCGTTTCCGCATAATACTAATAATTTATTCAATAAATAACTACCGTAATTTCTATGGCTTATTTTTTTTATTGTATCAAGAGTAGTGTTATCAGGTAGTAGATTATTGTTTATCCCCAAGTAACATAAAAAATCTTTAATTATATAGTCCCATCCCCAAGGAATTATACGTGTTATATAGTCTTTAAATTTATCAATATTATGTTTATCTATTAATTTTATATCTTCATATATATGAAAATCAGTTTTTTTTTCTAAAGCTTTATTAACATTATCAACTATCAGACCATCTCCTTTTTTTGCAAACAATGCAGGTAATAATTCTAAATCTTTGTGTAGTTCTTTTACAATTTTAGGTGGAGTAAAATAACGATTATTGTTAGCTATTGCAAGCTCATGTTCTGGATTGAATACGTATAAGTCCATATATAAAATATAGTAAATTAGTGTGCAAATATATAGAAATCACTTGAAAAATAAAAATAAAACTATGAAAAGGCGTATTTTTGCAATATCTACTTTGCAAATAAAATAAAATTTATTAACTTTGCCGCGTTTAGCTATGAAATATGGAAATATTTAGTTCTTCTTTTCATATTTAAGTATAGAATATAAAAGATAATTGAAATAATTTTATATACAAAATGGATGCATTCTTTCGAACTCATGCTTATTTAGTAGAACATAATTACGCTCCAGTACGTCGTTTTTTGATGGATGAAATAGATTGGAACGATAGACTTATAGGTATTAAGGGCGAAAGGGGAGTAGGCAAAACTACATTTCTTCTTCAATATGCTAAAGAACATTTTGGGGCATGGGACAGACAATGTCTTTATATCAATATGAATAATTTTTTCTTTCATGGTCATGGTATATTTGACTTTGCTGGAGAATTTTGCCGAGGTGGAGGAAAAGTATTACTCATAGATCAAGTATTTAAACAGCCTAATTGGAGTCAAGAATTAAGAAAATGCTATGATTCATTTCCTAAGTTAAAAATTATTTTTACAGGTTCAAGTGTTATGCGTTTAAAGGATGAAAATGCAGAACTTAATGGAATAGTAAAAAGTTATACCCTAACAGGCTTCTCATTTAGAGAATTTCTTAATTTTAAAACAAATAACAATTTCCAACCATATACTTTAGATGAGATACTTACATATCATGAATCTATATCAAAAGAGATTATAGATAAAGTAAATCCTTTAAATTTCTTTCAGGAATATATTCATCATGGTTTTTATCCTTTCTTTTTAGAGAATCGTAACTATTCAGAGAACTTACTAAAAACTATGAATATGATGATAGAGGTAGATATCCTATTAATAAAGCAAATAGAATTAAAGTATCTTAATAAAATAAAGAAGCTATTCTATCTTTTAGCAGTTGAAGATTCTACATCTCCTAATGTGAGTACACTTGCAAAAGAAATAAATACAAGTCGAGCTACTGTAATGAACTATATTAAGTATCTTGCAGATTCTCATCTTATAAACATTATATATCCTTTAGGACAAAGTTTTCCTAAAAAACCTTCTAAAGTAATAATGAACAATAGTAATTTGAGTTATGCTATATATCCTATACAGGTAAATCAACAAAACCTTATGGATACTTTTTTTGTTAACTCACTTTGGACTAAACATACACTAAATGGAAAAAATAAACAGAATATCTATATTGTAGATGGAAAAACTAAAATAAGAATATGTGATGCTAAAAATTTAAAGATTAGGCAATCAAATGATACATATTATGCACAGTATAATATAGAAAAAGGTAATCAAAATAAAATACCATTATGGTTATTTGGATTTCTATATTAAATCTATTATATAGAAAAATATACAAAATAAATAAAATAGTAAAACAAAAACATTATAAGAATCATTTAATAAAGTAAGGAAATGGCTAAAGAAATTAAATTCGTTACTTGTGATGGAAACGAAGCTGCAGCTCATGTTAGTTATATGTTTTCAGAGGTAGCAGCAATTTACCCAATCACACCGTCTTCACCTATGGCTGAACATATTGATACATGGGCAGCAAAAGGAAGAAAAAATTTATTCGGACAAACCGTTACAGTACAAGAAATGCAATCTGAGGGAGGTGCTGCAGGTGCTTTGCATGGATCTTTGCAAGCAGGAGCATTAACAACTACATTTACAGCATCTCAAGGATTGTTATTGATGATACCAAATATGTATAAGATAGCTGGTGAAATGCTACCTTGCGTCTTTGATGTATCAGCAAGAACAATTGCTACACATTCATTATGTATTTTTGGAGACCACTCTGATGTAATGGCTTGTAGACAAACAGGTTTTGCTATGTTTTGCTCTGGTTCTGTTCAAGAAGTTATGGATTTAACTGCTGTACCACATCTTGCTTCACTAAAAACAAGGGTGCCATTCATTAATTTCTTTGATGGATTTAGAACATCTCACGAATATCAAAAAGTTGAGCAAATAGATCAGGAAGAAATAGCTAAACTTCTTGATATGAAGGATGTAGAGCGTTTCCGTAATAATGCACTTACACCAGAACGACCTGTTACTCGTGGAACTGCAGAAAACCCAGAAACATTCTTTACTCATCGTGAAGCTTCTAACAATAATTATGAGGAAATACCTGAAATAGTAGAAGAATTATTAGGAAAGATAAAGGACATTACAGGACGTGAATATCACATATTTTCTTATTATGGTGCTAAAGATGCTGAAAACATCATAATACTGATGGGTTCTGTTTCTGAAGCTACGCGTGAAGTTATAGACTATCTTACAAAGCAAGGGAAAAAGGTCGGTATGATTTCAGTACACTTATATAGACCATTTTCTGTTAAACACTTATTACAAGCTATACCAAAAACTGTAAAGCGTATAGCTGTACTTGATAGAACAAAAGAACCAGGAGCTGAAGGAGAACCTCTTTATTTAGATGTAAAGAGTGCGTTCTACGATGCTGATATTAAACCTTTAATAATAGGTGGACGATACGGACTTGGTTCTTCTGACACTACACCTGCACATATTATATCTGTTTATAATAATCTTGAACTACCTAAGCCTAAAGACCATTTTACCGTTGGAATAATAGACGATGTAACATTTACTTCGCTTCCTTTAATAGAAGAAATACCAATGGGAGCAGAAGGTGTTTTTGAAGCTAAATTCTATGGATTAGGTGCTGATGGTACTGTAGGTGCTAATAAAAACTCTGTAAAGATTATAGGTGATAATACTAATAAGCATTGTCAGGCATATTTCTCTTACGACTCTAAAAAATCAGGTGGTTTTACTTGTTCTCACTTACGTTTTGGAGACTCTCCTATTCACTCTACATACCAAGTTAATACTCCTAATTTTGTTGCTTGTCACGTTCAAGCATATTTACGTATGTACGATGTTATAAGGGGACTACAAAAGAATGCAACGTTCTTGCTTAATACTATTTTTGAAGGTGAAGAGCTTGTTAATTTCTTACCTAATAGAATTAAACGCTATTTTGCAAAGAATAATATAAAAGTATATTATATAAATGCTACTAAGATAGCACAAGAGATAGGACTCGGAAATCGTACTAACACTATCTTACAAAGTGCTTTCTTCAGAATTACAAAGGTTATACCTGTTGACTTAGCAGTTGAACAAATGAAGAAGTTCATAGTTAAGTCATACTCTAATAAAGGACAAGATGTTGTAGATAAAAACTATGCAGCTGTTGACCGTGGAGGAGAATATAAAGTGTTATCAGTTGATCCAGAATGGGTTAATTTGCCAGATGATGAAGAAAAAACAGATGATGCACCAGATTACATAAAGGAGATAGTTCGTCCTATTAATGCACAAGCTGGAGACCTTCTTAAAGTTTCTGACTTTATCAAATATGATATGGTAGATGGAACAATGAAGAATGGTTCTGCTGCTTTTGAAAAACGTGGAGTTGAGGCTTTCTATCCTGAATGGACTTCTGATAATTGTATACAATGTAATAAATGTGCATACGTGTGTCCACACTCTTGCATAAGACCATTTGTATTGGATGAAGAGGAGTTAAGCGGATTTAACGATAACACATTAACAATGAAAGTTCCAAAGCCTATGGCAGGTATGAACTTCAGAATCCAAGTTAGTATGTTAGATTGTGTAGGATGTGGAAACTGTGTTGATGTATGTCCTGGTAATAAAAATGGTAAGGCATTAGAAATGATTCCATTTGATAATAACCAAAAACAAATTGATAATTGGAACTATCTTATAAAGAACGTAAAGAGCAAGCAACATCTTATTGATATAAAGAGTAATGTAAAAAATTCACAATTTGCACAACCTTTATTTGAGTTCTCTGGGGCGTGCTCTGGATGTGGAGAAACTCCATACGTTAAACTTGTTTCACAATTATTTGGAGATAGACAAATGATTTCAAATGCAACAGGTTGCTCTTCTATATATTCTGCTTCTATACCATCAACACCTTATACTAAAAACGAAAAAGGACAAGGTCCTGCATTCGACAACTCTTTATTTGAGGACTTCTGTGAGTTTGGTATGGGTATGGTTATAGGTAACAAAAAAATGCGTGAGAGAATATGTAAGTTACTAAATGAGTCTATCGAAAATGAACATGTACCTGAAAACTTTAAACAAGCTGCTAAACAATGGTTAGAAACAAAAGATGATGCAGATGCTTCAAAACAATCAAGTGCTGTTTTGAAACCATTAATAGCCGAAGGTGCAGAAAAGGGATGTCCTGTTTGTAAAGAGCTTAAAACATTAGACCACTATCTGGTAAAGCGTTCTCAGTGGATAATTGGTGGTGATGGTGCTTCATACGATATAGGTTATGGTGGTTTAGACCATGTTATTGCATCTGGAGAAGACTTAAATATACTTATTCTTGATACAGAGGTTTATTCAAATACTGGAGGACAAAGCTCTAAAGCTACACCACTTGGTGCTATAGCACAGTTTGCTGCTCAAGGTAAGAGAATAAGAAAGAAAGATATTGGGCTTATGGCTACAACTTATGGCTATGTATATGTT
The DNA here is from genome assembly GCA_946998295.1 of uncultured Prevotella sp. Classification (GTDB taxonomy): domain Bacteria; phylum Bacteroidota; class Bacteroidia; order Bacteroidales; family Bacteroidaceae; genus Prevotella. Next base: position 37,177 of record CAMPYS010000003.1, on the reverse strand, counting down.
GCACAAATTGCAATGGGAGCCGATCAAGCACATACATTAAAAGTTATTAGAGAGGCTGAAGCATATCCAGGACCTTCTGTTATTATTGCTTACTCTCCTTGTATCAGCCACGGATTAAAGGCTAAAGGAGCAATGGGTAAGAGTCAGGCAGAAGAGGCTAGAGCTGTTGCTTGTGGATATTGGCATCTATGGAGATTTAACCCACAACTTGCAGAACAAGGTAAAAACCCATTCTCTCTTGATTCTAAAGCACCAGATTGGAGTAAGTTCCAAGACTTCTTAATGGGAGAAGTTCGTTACCTTTCTCTTAAAAAAGCTTACCCTAATGAAGCTCAAGAGCTATTTAATGAAGCCGAAAGAATGGCAAAAATACGTTATCAAAGTTATGTGCGTAAGTCAAAAGAAGATTGGTCTGAAATAATTTAATCGACTTTATTTTACGAATCTTATATTAGTTTATAAAAAGCCATACCATAAAAGCTATATTTAGCAATTATGGTATGTTTTTTTATCTAAGTATAAGAAAAATAACAACAGATATACATACTTTAAAGATATTACTTATATACAGTTATGGTTATGCTCTAAATATGAATCCATTTTGTTTGATTTTCGTTTATTTTGTTGATATCTATGATGGGTTGTATTTTTGTTTTAGTACTTTTTCATATATACCCTGTAGTAAACAAGAACTTTGTAAATGGAAGCGATAATGGGGCATAGCAGTAAATAATATTCTGAATATTGTGAAATGGTAATTGTAAAGAAAATTTACCAACATAAAAGAACTGTAAAAATCGTTTAACTGAAACCGAAATAACTATTCTTAAGCAAATGCTTGAATACTTTTATAAGAAACGTTGAGACATTTTTATAAGAAACGCCGTAGTGGATTAAGTTAAACGATTATAGTGTATGTTAAACATATTGTAAAGTTCTGTTTTACAAATAGTTTCATAGACGTATGTCAATGTAAAAAGATATTCTTAAATAGGGATTATTATCTATAATATATAGCTGTTAGATAACTATATTTTTAAATTTATTTTTGTATACATATTTTACTTTATAAATATATTATAATTATTGCTATTATTTTTATACAACTAACTAAAATAGCTAAACCGTATGAGTTTTTTTACCCAAGAATAAGAAATAAAGCAATAACTCCACTTTACTAACTATACTATTTGTTGCATAACCAATGTATTTTTAATAACTTTGTAGCAAATTAATAAAAATATCCCCTTTCATTTTCATATTGAATAGGGATAACACAAACTATTAAAAAATAAATGTTATATGAAGCGAATAGTATTGTTAAGACATGGACAAAGTCAGTGGAACTTAGAAAACAGATTTACAGGATGGACAGATGTTGACCTTAGCCCTAAAGGTATTGAGGAGGCAGAACGTGCAGGTAACGACCTTGTACAAGCAGGTATAACTTTTGATAGAGTATATACTTCTTATTTGAAACGTGCAGTTAAGACAATGAACTGTGTTTTAGACAAAATGAATTTAGATTGGTTACCAATAGAAAAAAGTTGGCGTCTTAACGAGAAGCACTATGGAATGCTACAGGGACTAAACAAGAGCGAAACTGCTGCAAAATATGGTGAAGAGCAAGTACATATTTGGCGTCGTAGCTATGATGTAGCACCAAATGCTATACCTGAAGATGACGAGCGCAACTCAAAGAACGAAGCACGTTATGCAGGTGTTCCAGACGAATACATTCCACGCACAGAATCTTTGAAAGATGCTATAGCACGTGTAATGCCTTACTGGGAATGTAAGATATTTCCACAACTAAAAAAAGAAAACAGTTTGTTAGTAGTAGCTCATGGTAACAGTTTGAGAGGTATAGTAAAGCATTTAAAAAATATTTCAGATGAAGCAATTTCTCAGTTGAATCTCCCTACTGCTGTACCTTATGTTTTTGAATTTGATGACGACCTACATCTTGTAAAAGACTATTTTGTAGGTGATCCAGATATGATAAAAAAACTTATGGAAGCTGTTGCTAATCAAGGTAAAGCAAAATAAAAAATATTAATAAAATAAGCGGCAATTTGCCGCTTATTTTTGTTTTATCTTATTTTACACATATATATTATATCTTTCTTTTCATTTATAATATATATACCTTTAGGTAAATCCTTAATGCAGTTTGTGTTTACACCAACTTTTATTTCATTAATATTGAATATATAAAAGTATTTATCTGAATTATCATTTATATTTTTGATACAATTTGTAGTAATGTAAATATATGCTGGTGTAAATTTTATACCTTTATTTTATAATCATAGTATTACTCTTTCCTGCAACTTTAACGATGTAAATACCTTGTGGTAAATTAACTTGTTTTACACCTTTTACCTTTTGAGAAAAAATATTTTTACCACTTATGGAGTAAATATTTACTTTTGTATAGTTTGTTGTTGTTATGGATAGCACACCAACTCCACTTTCTATACATATATTGTTATTTTTTATCCCATTAATATAGTCTGTAACAGTAAATTTAGCAATAATTTTAGTAGCTTTTTTTATAGTGAATTTATTTCCTTCTATTTTTTCTCCATTAGCTGTTAATTCATTTAATGAATATCCACTATTAGGTTTTGTTTCAATATTAACAATAGAGTTTTTAGTAATTTTACTACCACTTGCTATTTCGTTATTTAACTCATTATAAAGTTTTACACTTCCATTTTTAGGCTCTTCTATTGTAACATATGCAACATTGCAACCAGTACCATCACCTATAAAATTTGTCTTCCAGTTTTTACCCTCAAGTATTGAATTATCACAAGTTGTTGATCCAATGTTTTTTGCAATTCTAAGTGTTGCTTCATCATTAACAGCTTTAGAAGGTAGTATATACATTAAATCGTTAATAGTACATGCATCTAATTTATTATCATCTAAGTCAATATTGTTTAGAAGTTTATTTTTACTAATATCTATAAAAGATATATTATTTTCTGATAAATCAAGCTTTTTTAATTTACCAAGATTTGATATATCAATATTAGAAATATTACAATTTTCAAAATCAAGATATTTCAGTGCTTTTAGTTTGTTAAAGTCGGGTAGAGTATTAAATTTATTATTACTTGCAGTTAATATTTCTATTTTATTATTCTCATTTAGATTTAATTCTTTAAGCCCCATAGATGCACATGCTAACACGCTTAGCATAGGATTCATATTTGTGCGTAGTTCACCTACATCATTATAACTACCATAAAATTCTTCTAATTTAGGTAAATTACTTAGATCTATATATTTAAGTTTATTGTTAGTTAACCAAAGTTCTTTAAGAATAGGTAATTTATCTAATTTGATATCACTAATTCTATTTTGGCTAAGGTTTAGTACTTTAAGTGTTTTATTTGTACCTATTTCAGCTTTTGTAAATTTATTAGATGATGCGTTTAACGATGTCAAATCCCCATAAATTTTTATTATATCTCCCGGATCAGCATTTATTTTTAAAGAACGTACAACTTTATTACCTATAGTATAATCTTTTTTTCCATATCCATCTTCAATTTGTATTACTTGATTCTCTTTAATACCACAAAGCTCTAAATTTATTGAGAGTTCTTCTTCATCTCCTAATGTTATATTAGGATCGACTTGAAATAAAAAATTAGGCGAATTATCTTCATTTTCTATTGACGGTTCTTTACTTCCATTGCGTACACAATAAATCATACCCTTCCAGCCTTGTTTTTTTGATGTACAGAAAAAAGCAATAGAGATAGAGCCATCTTGTGCATTAGATTTTATCCGCATAGGCATTTTAGCATTATCGCCCTTTATAGTTACAGAAGGTTTAATGTTTTTAGGCCAAGAATATTCATATTCTCCATCTTCGTTAGCTTCATTATTTAGTTCTATTAGTCCATCGTAGAAACGCAACTCATCATATTTGTCAATATCCATTTCTTTAAATACTATGGTTATATGAGAGTCAGAATTAAGAGGTTTAAGTCTTAAAAGAGTGTATGCAAGATTACCCCTCATACTATTTTCAGGACCACCTGAATCATAATACTCTTTAGGTTTCCCATCTTCAATACTGTATTCAAACCAAGGTCCATCACTACCAGGTTGATAGATTCTTCCTGCACTTGTTTGAGCATTAGATACCATAAAAGGTATAAGAAAAAACAATACAGTTAAATAAGTTTTTAGTCTCATAATGTTGATAAATTATATTAAGGATCTTTTTGTTTATTAATACTTATGACAGATCCCTATAAGTCTTAAGTATCATACCTATTGTTAGGATTTTAGTTTATATGTTTGCAAATGTAACACAAAAACATTAAAAAGATAACTTTAAGACAGTTAATAAATATAAATATATTCATTTATAATAATCCAGTTATAAACTATTACTATAATTTTATATATCTTATTTTTACAAAGTTCTATATTGTTGCGATACTTATTATAAATATGAATTTAAAGATAAAATCCCTGTTTACATATTTAGTTCAATAGCCTCTCGTGTACGTTTTTTAGATTATGAACAAGTAGCTTCTACGTATTATGTATATACCGCATTAAAACTAATAAAAACAATAAAGTGGTAAATATTATTAATATAATAGGAACTTTACTATTTTAGCCACTAAATAGTAAAGTTCAGCTCTCAATATATAAAATAAAACTATAATATATTTTCGACTCTAATATTGTAAACTCCGCTTTGCAAAAAAGAATACTTTTTTATATAAATATTGTATTCTATTAATTTATTTTTGTAACTTTGCCACCACATAATTAAAATATCTTATACTCTAACATGTTAACGAAATAAATTTAGCTATATAGATTTTTATGTATTATACACTATTTATTACCGTTCTAATAACGGCTGCCTTTTTAGTGTTAGCAGCATATATAACTGCTAAATTATTAGGACCCCGTTCTTATAATAAAGTAAAAGGCGAACCTTATGAATGTGGTATTCCAACTTATGGACCTTCATGGCTTCCTGTACACGTAGGATACTATCTTTTTGCAATTATTTTTCTTATGTTCGATGTGGAAACAGTATTTTTATACCCTTGGGCTGTTGTAGTCAAGTCTTATGGAGTATTAGCTTTGGCCACAATCGGATTTTTTATGTTAGTATTAGTTTTAGGCTTAGCATATGCATGGCGGAAAGGAGTTCTTGAATGGAAGTAAGAAAACCTAAAATTAAGGCAATACCTTATGATGAGTGGAAAGATAATACCACACTTGAGAAAATGGCTAACGACCTAAATGATGGAGGTACAAATCTTGTTTTAGGTAATCTTGATCAGTTAATAAATTGGGGACGTAGTAATTCTCTATGGTCTCTAACTTTTGCTACATCATGTTGTGGTATAGAGTTTATGGCAGTAGGTTGTGCAAGATACGATTTTTCACGTTTTGGATTTGAGGTAACTCGTAACTCTCCACGTCAGGCTGATTTAATAATGTGTGCAGGTACTATAACTAATAAAATGGCACCAGCCCTAAAGCGTTTATATGATCAGATGGCAGAACCAAAATATGTTATAGCAGTAGGAGGTTGTGCTATATCTGGAGGGCCATTTAAGGATAGTTATCACGTTATGCGTGGTATAGACGAAATTATTCCAGTTGATGTTTATATACCTGGATGTCCACCACGTCCAGAAGCTATTATATATGGAATGATGCAATTACAACGTAAGGTAAAAATAGAAAAATTCTTTGGAGGAACTAATCATAAACAAACAAAAGACGAAAGTAAATTAGGAAAAAGTAACTCTGCCCTTATATTTGATGAAAAATTAGGCATTACCGCTGAAGGTATTCGTGAAAAAAGAGAAACAGCTTGGGCAGAAAGTAAAAACCCTAAACCAAAGACAACCCGTCCAACAGCAAAACCTGTAGTAGCTGCATCTAAGCCTAAAGAAGAGGTAAAGAAAACTATCGTGGTAGATAAACCTATAACTAAATCTGATGTAGAAAAGTTGGGTGCAGAAATAGATAAATTAAATTCTGAAGAACATAAAGTGATAGATAAAACTAATACTACAGAAAATAATAAATAAGGTAAGAAAAATGAAATTAGAAAATAAAGAATTCGGCTTTGATAGCTTTTCAAAAGAAATGGCTTCACTGAAAAAAGAACAAAATTTCGACTACCTTGTTACTATTGTAGGAGAAGATTTTGGCAAGGAAGAAGGACTTGGTTGTATCTATATACTTGAAAATACAAAGACACATGAGAGATGCTCAGTTAAGCAGTTAGCTAAAGTTGTAGGTGATGACTATGTTGTTCCTACATTATATTATATATGGGCAGATGCAGACTTGTTAGAACGTGAAGTGTATGATTTCTTTGGAATAAAGTTCCTTGGACATCCAGATATGCGCCGCTTATTCCTTCGTAATGATTTTGTTGGATACCCACTTCGTAAAGACTATGATATGGATCCTGCTAAAAATATGTTTACGACAGAGGATGATATAGAATTAGATACAACTACTGAATGGAATTTAGATGAAGATGGGAAGCTAATCTCAACTACTCATAAATTGTTTACAGATGATGATTTTGTTGTAAATATAGGACCACAGCATCCTTCTACACATGGCGTATTACGTTTACAAACAGTTCTTGATGGTGAAGAAGTAAAGCATATTTATCCACATCTTGGTTATATCCATAGAGGTATTGAAAAACTATGTGAAGGATTTACTTACCCACAGACCTTAGCTCTTACAGATAGAATGAACTATTTATCTGCTATGATGCACCGTCATGCCTTAGTTGGTGTTATAGAAGAAGCAATGGGTATAGAGCTATCAGATCGTATACATTATATTCGAACTATAATGGACGAGTTACAACGTATTGATAACCATTTGTTATACACATCATGTTGTGCTCAAGACTTAGGTGCTTTGACAGGAATGTTATACGGAATGAGAGACCGTGAACATGTCCTTAATGTTATGGAAGAGACTACAGGTGGTCGACTTATACAGAACTATTATAGAATAGGTGGACTTCAAGCCGATATAGACCCTAATTTTGTTGAAAATACAAAAGCATTATGCAAGTATCTTAGACCAATGATACAAGAATATCTTGATATATTTGGAGATAATATTATTACTCATCAGCGTTTTGTAGGTATCGGTACTATGAACGAAAAAGATTGCATTAGTTATGCTGTAACTGGTCCTGCTGGTCGTGCTTCTGGTTGGCGAAACGATGTTCGCAAGTATCATCCGTATGATATGTATGATAAAGTTGAATTTGATGAAATCGTAATGAAAAACGGAGATTCGATGGATAGATACTATTGCCATATAGCAGAAATGTACCAAAGTCTTAACATTATTGAACAACTTATTGATAATATTCCCGAAGGGGACTTCTATATTAAACAAAAACCAGTTATAAAAGTACCTGAAGGACAGTGGTATTTCTCTGTTGAAGGTGCTAGTGGTGAGTTTGGAGCTTATTTAGATTCTCGAGGAGGTAAGAATGCTTATAGGTTGAAATTCCGTCCTATGGGACTTACTTTAGTTGGTGCTATGGATAAAATGCTTAAAGGTCAGAAAGTTGCAGATTTAGTTACAGTAGGTGCAGCTTTAGACTTTGTTATTCCAGATATTGACAGATAAGAGAGTTATGATTAAAATAATCAATTAAGAAATAAATCATAAATGTTCGATTTTAGTATAGTAACAAGATGGTTCGATGAATTCTTAAGGTCAACATTATGCCTTGGAGACTTTTGGACAATTTTAATAGAGTGTGTATTAGTAGGTTTGCTAATAATAGTAGGTTATGCAGTACTTGCTATAATACTAATCTTTATGGAACGCAAGGTTTGTGCTTATTTTCAATGCCGTATAGGACCTGTTCGTGTAGGATGGTGGGGAACACTTCAAGTATTTGCTGACGTGTTAAAAATGTTGATAAAAGAAATATTTGTTGTAGATAAAGCAGATAAACTTCTTTATTATCTTGCACCATTTTTTGTAATAACTGCTTCTATAGGTACGTTCTCTTTTTTGCCATGGAATAAAGGGGCAGGAGTACTTGACTTTAATGTTGGAGTATTTCTTGTAACAGCAATAAGTTCTATAGGAGTATTAGGAATATTTATAGCAGGTTGGTCTAGTAACAATAAATATTCTGTACTTTCAGCTATGCGTGCAGCGGTACAAATGATTTCTTATGAGTTGTCCTTAGGAATATGTCTCATATCTGCAGTTATCCTTACAGGAACAATGCAGCTTTCTGGTATAGTAGAAGCACAGACAGGACCTTGGCAATGGTTAATATTTCAAGGTCATATCCCAGCTTTACTTGCTTTTATAGTATTTTGTGTAGCTGGTAATGCCGAGGCCAATAGAGGACCTTTTGATTTAGCGGAGGCAGAGAGTGAATTGACAGCAGGTTACCATACAGAATATAGCGGTATGGGCTTTGGCTTTTATTATTTAGCCGAATACTTAAATCTATTTGTTATATCAGGTCTTGCAACAACAATATTTCTTGGAGGTTGGGCACCTATAAATATAGGTATTGAAGGATTTGATAACATAATGAATTATATACCAGGTATCGTTTGGTTTTTAGGAAAAACTTTCGTAGTAGTATTCTTACTAATGTGGATAAGATGGACTTTCCCACGTTTACGTGTTGATCAAATATTGAAACTTGAGTGGAAATACCTTATGCCATTAAGTTTGGTAATATTAGTATTGATGACAGTTTGTGTAGCATTAGGCTTAACTTTTACGATTTCTTGATAGATTTATAAAATAATTTAGAATAAAGGAAAATAAATTCTAATGGAGAATAAAGAAACATATTTCGGTGAAATAGGTAATGCTTTTAAGACTTTAGCTGTTGGGCTAAAGACATCTATGCGAGAATACTTTACTCCAAAGTCTACAGAGCAATATCCAGAAAACCGTAAAACAACACTTCACGTAGCTAAGCGGCATCGTGGGCGTTTAGTGTTTAAACGTGATGAGAATGAAAATTATAATTGTGTAGCGTGCTTAATGTGCGAAAAGGCTTGCCCTAATGGAACAATACGCATAAAAAGCGAGATGCAGCCTGATCCAGAAACAGGACGTAAAAAACGTGTACTTCTTGACTATGAATACGACTTAGGTGATTGCATGTTTTGTGAGTTGTGTGTAAATGCTTGTAATTTTGATGCAATAGAATTTACAAATGATTTTGAAAATGCAGTATTTGATCGTTCGCTACTTGAGATTCATCTTAATGATGAAGTGTATAAAGGTGGTTCATTACCAAATATTATAGATGGTGGTGCTGATTGGAAAGTTGGAACATTTAACACAAAAATAAAAAATAAGTAAATTGAACTATGATTAAATTAATAGTCTTTGCAATATTAGCAGTTATTATATTGTTATCTGCTGTGTTCTGTGTTACAACAAAGCGTATTATGCGTTCTGCAACTGCATTACTTTTTGTTTTATTTGGAGTAGCTGGTTTATACTTCCTTTTAGATTATACATTTTTAGGAGCAGCACAGATTAGTATATATGCAGGAGGTATAACTGTAATGTATATATTTGCAATTCAATTAGTAAGTAAGCGAGTACTACAAGGTTTGTCAGAGCGTTGGTTAGGAAAGCGCACTATACTTGCAGCTTTAATATCTATATTAGGAATTATTACTGTATTAGGTGTATTTTTAAAAAATGAAATACTCTCTAATCTTGTGTCTACTAATATTTCAAATAAAGAAGTACAAATGGAAGTTGTAGGAAAAAATTTGATGAGTGCAGAAAAGTATGGTTATGTATTGCCATTTGAGTTCATATCACTATTCTTATTAGCTTGTATAATAGGAGGGTTAGTAATCCTAAACATTAATAAAAAGAAGGAGGATAATAAATGATACCTGTAGAATATTTTTTTGTCCTTAGTGGATTATTATTTTTTATTGGTGTTTTTGGATTTGTAACACGTCGAAACCTTATAGCTATGCTTATATCTGTAGAGTTAGTTTTGAACAGTGTTGACCTAAATTTTGCAGCATTTAACCGTATGCTTTATCCTAATGGATATGAAGGAATGTTCTTTACCCTATTTTCTATAGGTGTTAGTGCAGCAGAGTCAGCTGTAGGTTTAGCTATCATTATAAATGTTTACCGTCATTTGCACAGCGATCAGGTGAACAGTATTGAAAACATGAAATTATAAAAAGCTATGTTTGATTATTCATTTTTAATACTTCTTCTTCCATTCCTGAGCGCAATAGTTTTAGGTTTGGTAGGTATGAAGATGCCAAAACCAGTAGCTGGTGTAATTGGCACAACGATGTTAGGAGTACTCTTTGTATTAAGCCTTTATACTGCGTATAATTATTTTTTCTATACAGGTGAGTACACTGCTATGGGTGAAACATTCAATGTAGTAGATGGAAGATTAGCAAGTGGAGTTTATCCTACAGTAACAATATTCAATATTACTTGGTTAAAGTTTTCCGAGTTTTTGACTTTTAATATTGGATTCCGTCTTACCCCAATAAGTGTTATGATGCTTGTTGTTATAACCACAGTAAGTTTTATGGTTCATATATACTCGTTCGGTTACATGGCAGAACGTGATAAAAACTATAAGTTTGAAGAATATGAACATGGATTTCAACGATTTTATGCCTATCTTTCATTATTTACAATGTCTATGTTAGGTTTAGTTGTTTCTACAAATGTCTTCCAAATGTACTTGTTTTGGGAGTTAGTAGGTGTATGCTCATATTTATTAATAGGTTTTTACTATCCAAAACATGCTGCGGTTCATGCCAGTAAGAAGGCATTCATAGTAACACGTTTTGCTGATTTATTTTTCTTGATTGGTATACTCTTTTTCAGTTTCTATGTTAGGACATTTAATTATGATTTGTCAGTAGATACTTCTCTTATAGATAAGTTATCTACAGTAGCATTTAATCCAGAAACATCTTGGGCTATTCCAACAGCATTGTTTTTAATGTTTATAGGAGGTGCTGGAAAATCAGCTATGTTCCCTTTACATATATGGTTGCCAGATGCTATGGAAGGACCAACTCCAGTATCTGCGTTAATTCATGCGGCTACTATGGTTGTGGCTGGTGTGTTCCAAGTAGCAAGTATGTTTCCTATTTACATAAAATTTGGAGCTTTGACACAGCTTCATTGGATAGCTTATATAGCAGCTTTTACAGCTTTTTATGCTGCCGCAGTTGCTTGTTGTCAGCGTGATATAAAGAGAGGCTTAGCATTTTCTACAATCTCTCAAATTGCATACATGTTAGTTGCACTTGGTGTTTGTTATGCTATAGACAATGAAGAAGGTGGATTAGGTTATATGGCTTCAATGTTCCATTTGTTTACACACGCAATGTTTAAGGCTCTGTTATTCTTATGTTCTGGTGCAATTATTGTTATTATAGGTAGTAACTTTAAGGATTATATGGGTGGTTTACACAAATATATGCCTATAACAAATATTTGTTTCCTCATAGGATGTATTGCTATTAGTGGTGTTTGGCCTTTAGCAGGATTCTTTTCTAAGGACGAAATAGTTTCTGCATGCTTTCAGTTCTCTCCATTTTTAGGATGGTTTATGACTTTGGTTTCAGGAATGACAGCTTTTTATATGTTCCGTTTATATTATGTAATATTTTGGGGTAAATCTTATTATGAAAAAGATCCCGAGAATCGCCGTAAACCAAAAGAAGTTCCATTTGTTATGTGGGGTCCTTTAGTTTTTCTTGCAATAATTTCTATTTTTGCAGGTTGGATACCATTTGGGCATTTTGTTTCTGCAACAGGTCAGTCTGCAGAGATACATTTACAACATTTTCAGTTTTCTAATGTAGCTTGGTTTAGTCTTTTAGCAGCAGCAATAGGAATAATTCTTGCCACTTGGATGTATATGCCTAAGAATAATCCTGTTTCTGATATTTTAGCAAATCGTATGCCTAAGCTACATAAGGCAGCATTAAATAGATTTTACATAGATAATTTTTGGCAATTCTTTACTCATAAGATAGTATTCCGTTTATTCTCTATACCAATAGCTTGGTTTGACCGTCGTGTTATTGATGGAACATTCAATTTCCTTGCTTGGGGTACTCAGGAGGCAGGAGAGAGCATTCGCCCTTGGCAGAGTGGAGATGTACGCCATTATGCAATATGGTTTATAACGGGAACAATAGCTTTAACATTACTAATACTTTGCTTTATATAAAGAAATGAGTTGGATTTTAACAATATTCGTATTAATTCCAGTACTAATGATCTTAGGCCTTTGGCTAGCTAAGAATGATAATCAGGTACGTGGTGTGATGGTAGCAGGCTCCTCTCTATTATTATTAGGAGCAATATGGCTTACTGTTTATTTTGTTCAAGAACGCGAAGCTGGTAATACTGCTACAATGTTATTGGCTAATTCAGTAACATGGTTTAAACCATTACATATAGCTTTCTCTGTAGGTGTAGATGGTATATCTGTTGTTATGATATTACTTTCTTCAATAATAGTATTTACAGGTACATTTGCAAGTTGGCAATTGGAGCCAATGAAAAAAGAATATTTTCTTTGGTTTGTATTGTTATCATCTGGAGTATTTGGTTTCTTCATATCAACCGATATGTTCACTATGTTTATGTTCTATGAAGTAGCTTTAATACCGATGTATTTGTTAATTGGTGTATGGGGAACAGGTGCTAAAGAATATTCAGCAATGAAGCTTACCCTTATGTTGATGGGAGGTTCTGGTTTGTTGATATTTGGTTTCTTAGGAATTTACTATTTTAGTGGAGCTTCTACAATGGATGTAATTGAACTTGCTAAAATGCACGCAATGCCAAAAGAAATACAAAATATATTTTTCCCATTTGTTTTTATAGGTTTTGGTATTTTAGGGGCTTTATTCCCATTCCATACATGGTCGCCTGATGGTCATGCTTCTGCACCAACAGCTGTATCAATGTTACATGCAGGAGTATTAATGAAGTTGGGGGGGTATGGTTGTTTACGTATAGCAATGTTTATTATGCCAGATGCTTTAGAGCTATGGGCTCCAATATTTCTTGTTTTAACAACAATATCTGTTGTGTATGGAGCTTTATCCGCTTGTGTTCAAACAGATTTGAAATATATAAATGCCTATTCGTCTGTATCACACTGTGGAATGGTTCTTTTTGCTTTAGTTATGACAACACAAACAGCTATAACTGGAGCAATACTTCAAATGCTTTCTCATGGTTTGATGACAGCTTTATTCTTTGCATGTATAGGAATGATTTATCACCGTGCTGGTACACGTGATGTACGTTATCTTGGAGGATTGATGAAGATTATACCTTTCCTTGCAGTTTCTTATGTAGTTGCAGGTTTAGCTAATCTTGGACTACCAGGATTCTCTGGATTTGTTGCCGAAATGACTATTTTTATAGGTTCATTCTCTAATGCAGGTCTGTTTCATAGAGTATGTACTATAGTAGCATGTACTTCAATAGTAATAACTGCTGTATATATATTACGTGTAGTTGGAAAAATTTTATTTCAAACTGTTCCTAATAAAAAATTCTATGAACTTCATGATGCAACTTGGGATGAACGTTTTGCTATAGCAGGACTAATTTTCTGTGTGGCAGGACTTGGAGTATTTCCTCTATTCTTTGAAAATATGATAATAGATGCAGTAGGTCCAATCTTTGAACATATTGTTGCCTATATTCCAAATTTAAGTAATCTTTAATAAAAACTGGCGAAATGAATTATAATGATTTCTTTAAGATGATTCCAGAGGCATCACTTGTTGCTATCTTGATAATCCTTTTTATAGCTGATTTTCTAACTGCAAAATCTAAAGAACGTAAGTGGTTCAATCCGCTGGCAAGTTGTTTATTATTTATTAATACTGTAATTTGTCTTCTTTTGCCAACTGATGCAGAAACAGCTTTTGGTGGTATGTATTATACAACAGCTTCTGTTAATATAATAAAGTCAATAATATCTTTAGGAACTTTTATAGTTGTACTTCAGAGTCGTTTATGGGCAAGTACAAGTAAAAAGGAAGGAGAATTTTATTTTCTTATTGTAGCAACACTACTTGGTATGAATATGATGGTTAGTGCGGGAAACTTTTTAATGTTTTTCCTTGGACTTGAAACAGCATCTGTTCCTATGGCTTGTGTTATAGCTTTTGATACTTATCGAAAAAACTCTGCTGAAGCAGCTGCAAAATTTATTATTACTGCTACTTTTTCAAGTGCAGTAATGCTTTATGGAATAAGTTTTATTTATGCAGCATATGGTACAATGTACTTTGATGATATAGCTGCTAATATAAAACCTACACCGCTTACAATAATGGGGTTAGTATTCTTTTTTAGTGGTTTAGGATTTAAAATATCTCTTGTACCGTTTCATTTCTGGACAGCCGATACTTATCAAGGAGCACCAACTCCAGTAACGGGCTACTTAAGTATTGTTTCAAAAGGTGCTGCCGCTTTTACATTGTTGAGTATATTTTTCCATGTGTTTGGTGCAATTATGCCTTATTGGCATGTTTTAATGATGATTGTAACAGCACTTTCTATTACTGTTGCTAATTTATTTGCGATTAGACAGAATGAGTTAAAACGCTTTATGGCATTTAGTTCTATTTCTCAAGCTGGTTACATTATGCTATCAGCTTTAGGAAGTAATTGGGCTATGTCTGTAAGTTCTTTAAGTTATTATGTTTTGATTTATGTTGTTGCAAATATGGCAGTATTTACAATTATAACAGTAGTTGAGCAGAATAATAATGGTAAAACAGAAATATCTGATTATAATGGTTTTTATAAAACTAATCCTAGATTAAGTTTTTTAATGACCCTTGCAATGTTCTCACTTGGAGGTATTCCACCTTTTGCAGGTATGTTTTCTAAGTTTTTTGTATTTATGGCAGGAGTAAATGGTGCAAATATTAACACTACAGAAGGGGCTTGGATTTACTTTATCCTCTTTATAGCATTACTTAATACAGTTGTCTCTTTGTATTACTATTTAAAGGTAGTAAAAGCTATGTATATTATTCATAATGATAATCCACTGCCAACATTTAAAAGTGATAATAATACAAAATTTGCTTTATCTATATGCATTACAGGAATAATTTTATTCGGTGTATGTAGTATGGTATACGATTGGATAGCATTAGTATTATAGGAATAATAAAATTTTATTATGAGATACATAACAAATGGGTGAGCTTTAATGTTTACCCATTTGTTATATTATAATAATATTGAGGTTTTAGTTGAAATTTGTTATTATAAAAGATTTATTTTATCTTTGCACTATATGATAGATACTTCAGTTTTTCAAGGGAAAAAAGCAAAATATTATACTTTAGGTTGTAAATTAAATTTTTCAGAAACAAGTACATTTGCAAGAACATTATTTAATATGGGGGTAAGCGAGGCTGCTGATGATGAAGTAGCTGATATATGTTTAATTAATACCTGTTCTGTTACAGAAGTAGCAGACCATAAATGTCGGCAAATAATATCAAGGATGGCACGTAAAAATCCAGGAGCTTTTGTAGTTGTAACTGGTTGTTATGCTCAGTTGGAGAGTGAGCGTGTCTCAAAGATAGAAGGTGTAAATTTAGTGTTAGGTAGTAATGAAAAAGCAGATCTTATTCAATACCTTAATGATGCTTGGAATAATCCAAATATAAAAGAAAATTCTGTATATCATTCTGTGAAGACGAAAGATATAAAATCTTTCCAACCAAGTTGTTCACGTGGTAATCGTACTCGTTATTTCTTAAAAGTACAGGATGGTTGTAATTATTTTTGTACATATTGCACGATACCTTATGCACGAGGGTTTTCTCGTAACCCAAGTATAAAATCTCTTGTTGACCAGGCACGTCAAGCAGCTCTTGAAGGAGGAAAAGAGATAGTTCTTACTGGTGTAAATATAGGAGACTTTGGACGTTCCACAGGTGAAAGTTTTTTAGATCTCGTTAAAGCATTAGATGATGTAGAAGGGATAGAACGTTATAGAATAAGTTCACTTGAACCTGATTTAATAGACGATGACCTCATACATTATTGTGCAAAGTCTCGTGCTTTTATGCCTCATTTTCATATTCCTTTACAAAGTGGTTCTGATCATATTTTAAAGTTGATGCACCGCAGATACAATACATCGTTATTTGCTCATAAAATAAATTTAATAAAATCATTAATGCCAAATGCTTTTATAGGTATTGATGTTATGGTTGGTTGTCGTGGAGAAACCTCAGAATATTATGAGGAATGTTATAATTTTATATCTTCATTGCCAATATCTCAACTTCATGTCTTTCCATACTCAGAACGTCCAGGAACATCTGCTTTATCTATACCATATGTTGTAGATCCACGTGAGAAGAAACTTCGTGCAAATAATCTTATTCAACTGTCTGATAAGTTACTTCAAGATTTTTATGGAAGGTTTTTAGGAACAGAAACTTATGTCCTGTTTGAAAAGTCAAATAGAGGTAGATATATGCATGGATTTACACCAAATTATATTCGAGCAGAATTATCACCGAAACAAGCAAATGAAGCTTATGACAATCAGATAGTTAAAGTGCGATTAGAACAGTTTAATTTTAATAAATCTGCCATACAAGTAAAAATTTTATGAAAGTAGCCGTAGTAATTTTAAATTGGAATGGATGTAAAATGCTAGAACGGTATTTACCATCTGTAGTTAAATATTCACAACCAGAAGCAGATGTTATAGTAGCGGATAACTCATCTACAGATAATTCCGTAAGTTGGTTAAAGAATAATTATCCAAATATTAGGCAAATACGGCTATCAGATAATTATGGCTTTGCAGGTGGTTATAATAGAGCTTTATCTCAAGTTACAGCAGACTATTATGTATTGTTAAATAGTGATGTAGAAGTTACTAAAAATTGGTTATCTCCATTACTGGAAAAACTTAATTCAGATAAAGATGTAGCAGCTTGTCAGCCTAAATTACTATCATTTAGCAGCCGTGAAAGTTTTGAATATGCAGGTGCATCTGGTGGTTTTATAGATAGATATGGTTATCCATTTTGTCGTGGAAGATTGTTTGATACTATTGAAAAAGATAATTCTCAATACAATGATCCAATTCAAATTTTTTGGGCAACTGGTGCTTGTTTAATGATACGGTCTTATGATTATTGGAAAGTTGGAGGGCTCGATGAAAGATTTTTTGCACATAATGAAGAGATAGATCTTTGTTGGCGTTTAAATAGATTAGGACGTAAAATATATTGTATACCAAAAAGTTATGTCTATCATCTTGGAGGTGGTACACTTCCAAAGTCTAATCCACAAAAAACTTATTTAAACTTTCGTAACAACCTAACAATGTTATGGAAAAATTTGCCACCTACAGAACTAAATAGAGTAATGAAAGTAAGGATGTTGTTAGATTATCTTGCTGCTTTCCAAATGTTATTACTGAAATTTAATTTAGGAGATTTTTTAGCTATATTCAAAGCACGTAGAGCTTTTCAACAATGGAAACAAAGTTTTCCTCGTAATTTATCTACTACAGATGTAGATATGCGTAAACATTATTCTATTTTATGGCAGTATTATGTGAATAAACATAAATATTTTAGAGATTTACCCTAATAAATATATGTTATTTTACTATTTTTTACAATAAACTTGTAAGAATAAATATATTTTAGTAAATTTGCCTTGTAATAAAATATAATTAATTGAAAAAACTTAATTTATATATACTTTTGCTCTTGTTGCTTTTATTTGCATCAGGTTGTCAATTTAAATTATCTTCAGATTCTGTAGATAACAATTCTCCTCTGTTACATATCGAACGTTTTGATAGATTAGAATATCTTTATCTCACTATTGGTGATTTTTCAGCTTTTCAACGAATGAATACAGAATATCCAATTGAGACTCGGACTCTTATAGAAGATGTTATCCAAATTGGAGATGCAACAGATTCAGATATTAATTCTAAATTTCTAAAATTTTATCAAGATACAACTCTTCAATCATTAATATCATCTGTTGAATCAGAATTTGCAAATGTAAGTGATTTAAATGCACAATTTAATACAGCCTTTACTAATTTAAAGTCAGCTATACCAGATATAGCTATACCTCGTATATATTCTCAAATATCTGCTTTAAATCAAAGTGTAGTAGTAGGTAATGGTACAATAGGTATATCTTT
This sequence comes from uncultured Prevotella sp., assembly GCA_946998295.1. Classification (GTDB taxonomy): domain Bacteria; phylum Bacteroidota; class Bacteroidia; order Bacteroidales; family Bacteroidaceae; genus Prevotella. The sequence continues at coordinate 18,888 of CAMPYS010000003.1, read as the reverse complement.
AGATAAATATTTAGGAGTAAATTATCCCTTGTATAAACGTTATTACCCTCTATTTCAGCGTAAATACATGACCCGCAATTATATAGTTTCAGATTGCTTATCATTTTATCTAATGAGTCTTTATCCATTACCCAATTTTGAAAAACGTCCTCAAGTAGAACGAGATTTACATGTAGGTAAAATACAATGGGTTGTTAATCAAGTTTTGAAATCAAAAGTATATCGAAATAGATATGTTAGGTCAGTTGAGCGATACATGACACAAGGTCATCACTCATACGAAGAACTTTTCAAACTTTCTGATTTTTCAAAGTTTAAGCTATTTGATTGTGCAAATTGATTTTTTAAATGATTGTTAAGCAAATTAGTAAATTCATAGTTTTTTAATCCCCATTTAGGTGCAATAAGTAGGTCGTTAGGACTTTGTGATACAAATCTTTCTAAAACAAGGTCTTTTCTTAATTTACTAATATATTTTGTAATTAGGTCTATATACTCATTAACAGAGTATAATTTAAATTTTTTCTTTTTGTATATTTCAGCAAGTTTAGTTCCTTTTATAATTTGAAGTTGATGTATTTTTAATATTGTTAGTGGTAAATCAGAAATTATAGGAGCTTGTCTTAAACTCTCTTCTTGGTTTTCTCCTGGAAGACCTAATATTATATGGCCTCCAACCATAATACCACGATTTGCTGTTTCTTGTATAGCGTGTTTTGTGCATTCAAAATTATGACCACGATTAATGAATTTAAGAGTTTCATTGTTACAACTTTCTATTCCATATTCTATAATAAGAAAAGTACGTTTATTTAATTCCTCAAAGTAGTCAAGAAGTTCATTGCTTATACAATCAGGTCGTGTTCCTATAACTAATCCTACCACACCTTCCACGCTTAAAGCTTCTTCGTATAGTGCTTTTATATGTGTAGTAGAGCCGTATGTGTTCGTAAACGATTGAAAATATGCAAGATAATGCATATTAGAGTATTTTCGTGCAAAGAAATTTTTTCCATCTTCTATTTGTTTAACAACACTTTTTTTATTATTACAGTATGTTGGATTAAAACTTCTATTATCACAAAAAATACAACCTCCAGTACCAATCTTACCATCTCTATTAGGACATGAGAAGCCTGCATCAATCGAAATTTTTTGAACTCTAAACGGGAATAGTTCACGTATCCATGAGCCGTAGTCTCTATAATATTTATTCATTTTATTTTGCAAATATAATCATTATTTTATACTTTTGCTTAGTAAAATTTATTTTATAATCATATTATTTATGAAGAAAGTATTATTATCAACCGTAATTATGCTATTATCAGCTATGCAGTTATCAGCATCTAACCATTTAACTCTTAAAGAGATAACAGGTAAAACATTTAGAGCTAAAACTATTTCTGGAATTAATCCGATAAAAGGGACTTCAGATTATGCACAAATATCATCTGATTGGAAGCGCATTTTAACGTATTCGTTTGTAACAGGTAAGGAAACAGGAGTACTTTTTGATCTTAGTAAGACAATTGGCGAGAGAATAAAATCTTTTGATGGTTACAAAATATCTTCTGATGGAAAATATTTATTGATACAGACTAATACCCATTCTATTTATCGTCGTTCTTATAAGGCTAATTTCTATCTTTATAATATAAGTACAAAAGAATTAAAATCTCTTTCTAAAAATGGTAAGCAACAGATACCTACATTTTCGCCTGATAGCAAATACGTTGCTTTTGTTAGGGATAATAATATATTTATTACTGATGGCAATGTTGAACGTCAAGTAACAACAGATGGTAAGTTTAATAGTATTATTAATGGTGTACCAGATTGGGTTAACGAAGAAGAATTTGGATTTAATAATGCTTTAGCATGGGGAGCCGATAGTAAAACTTTAAGTTGGATACGTTATGATGAAAGTAAAGTTAAGACCTATTATTTGCAAATGTTTAAGGGTTCTTATCCTACTTATTCACAGTATAATATTTATCCAGGCGAATACTCTTATAAATATCCAAAAGCTGGCGAAGACAATTCTATAGTTTCTGTACATTCTTATTCTCTTATATCAGGTAAAACTATCAAGTACGCTTTATCACTTGCAACAGATGATTATGTTCCACGTATTAAAACGACAAGTTTTAATGATAGAATAATAATATACACAATGAATAGACATCAAGATAACCTTAAATTGTTCAGAGCTAATCCTGTTACAGGTAAATGTACTTTAATTATAAATGAACAAGCTGATAAATATGTACAAGAAGGGGCTATGTCTAATATTAGTATAATGAAAGATCATATACTTTTCCCATCAGATCGTGATGGGTATATGCACCTATATTTATATACAATTGATGGTAAGTTGTTGAGACAAATTGATAAAGGTAAATATGATGTAACAGATGTTTATGGGTATGATGAAAAGACAGGAAAAACATATTTTCAAGCTGCAGCTAAAACACCTATGCAGCGTGAAGTATATGTTGCAGATGCTAAAGGAAAAGTATCTTGTTTGACTAAAAAAGAAGGTTGGAATTCTTCTATATTCTCTGGCGACTATAAATATTTTCTTAACACATGGAGCAATCGTAATACCCCATATATTTACACTATTCATAATAATAAAGGAAAATTAATCAGAAACATTCTTGATAATGCTGAATTATCAACTACTGTAGCAAAATATAATTTACCTAATCGTGAATTTTTTAAATTCACTACTTCTGAAGGGGTAGAACTTAATGGTTGGATAGTCAAACCTATTGATTTTGATGCTACCAAAAAATATCCTGTAATACTTTTCCAATATAGTGGTCCAGGCAGTCAACAAGTGGTAGACCGTTGGTCAATTGGCTCAATGGGCAATGGTGGTATTTATGAATCTTATCTTACACAAAAAGGATTCATAGTTGCTTGTGTTGATGGACGAGGTACAGGTGCTAGAGGAGCAAAATTTGAAAAATCAATATATTTAAGGCTCGGAGATCTTGAGTCAAAAGACCAAGTTGAAGCAGCACTTTGGTTCGCTAAGCAACCTTATGTAAATCCAAGTAAAATAGGAATTTGGGGATGGAGTTTTGGAGGTTTCAATACCTTAATGAGTATAAGCGAGGGTAGAAACGTTTTTGCCTCAGGTGTTGCTGTAGCACCTCCTACAAATTGGCGTTATTATGATTCTGTTTACACAGAACGTTATATGCGTACTCCTAAGGAAAATCCTGAAGGATATGCAGTAAACCCAATAGAAAGAGTAGATAATATGAATGCAAAATTGTTATTGTGTCATGGAGTAGCTGACGATAATGTACATATTCAAAATGCTTATGAATATAGTGAGTCACTTGTTCAAGCAGATAAGGATTTTAAAGAAAATATATATACTAATCGTAATCATGGTATTTTTGGGGGTAATACTCGTATACACCTTTTTAGACAAATAACAAATTGGTTTATAGAAACTCTGCAGAAATAACAATACATTTTTTATGTTATGCGCTTCAAAAGTAAATAATTTACTTTTGAAGCGCATATATTTTATATCTAATACAATTTATAATTCTTAATAAAAGCTACTTATTTAGTTAGCTACAATACATCCATATTAAAAGTTACTAATTTATAAACATTTGGAAACAATTTTAATATAATTTAGTTACTCTAATAATGAAGTAATTTTTAAAAGTATTACTTTTGCGTGAAAATTTTACATGTAGTATGATAAATAATAATATTCAATAACAATGGCCGAATCAATAGACATACGAGAATTAAATATAAGAATAGAACAGAAAAGCTTATTTGTTACAAATTTAGTAACTGGTATGCATAATGTAATAGTAGGACAGAAGCATTTGATAGATTCCCTACTTATAGGTTTACTTAGTAATGGTCACATATTGTTGGAAGGTGTACCTGGTTTAGCTAAAACTTTAGCAATAAAAACCTTATCAGAGTTAATAGATTCAAAGTTTAGTAGAATACAGTTTACTCCAGATTTATTGCCAGCAGATGTTATAGGAACCCATATATATTCTCAAAAAGATGAAACTTTTCATGTAAAAAAAGGGCCTGTATTTGCAAACTTTGTTATTGCAGACGAAATAAACCGTGCTCCAGCTAAAGTTCAAAGTGCTTTACTTGAAGCTATGCAAGAGCATCAAGTTACAATAGGAGATGAGACATTCTCTCTTCCTAACCCATTTATGGTTATGGCAACACAGAATCCTATAGAGCAAGAAGGTACTTATCCTTTACCAGAGGCGCAGGTAGATCGTTTTATGCTGAAAGTCATAATTGATTATCCAACTATAGACGAGGAAAAACTTATTATTCGTGAAAATCTTTTAGAAGCATTACCTTCTATAACTTCTATAATTACAACAAATGAAATATTAGAAGCACGTAAAGTAGTAAACGAGGTTTATATAGATGAAAAGATAGAACAATATATAGCAGACATTGTATTTGCAACACGATATCCAGAACGTTATGGTATGAGTAAACTTAGCTCAATGATAACCTTTGGAGGTAGTCCTCGAGCTAGTATTAATCTTGCTAAAGCAAGTCGTTCACATGCCTTTATCAATAGGCGTGGATATGTTGTTCCTGAAGATGTTAGAGGAGTTGTATATGATGTACTTAGACACAGAATAGGACTCTCTTATGCAGCAGAAGCAAGTAATATTACGACAGAAGATATTATTAGTGAGATAATAAATAAGGTACAAGTACCATAAAATATAATCAAAGTAAATAATATGGATGTAACTGATATTCTTAATAAGGTAAGACGTATAGAGATTAAGACAAAGCGACTTAGTCAAAATATTTTTGCTGGTCAGTACCACTCTGCTTTTAAAGGTCGTGGTATGGAATTTGCAGAAGTACGTGAATATCAGTATGGGGACGATGTTAGAGATATAGATTGGAATGTAACTGCACGCTTTCACCATCCTTTTGTGAAAGTTTTTGAAGAAGAGCGAGAATTGACAGTGATGTTACTAATAGATCTTAGTGGTTCTTTAGATTTTGGTACAGTAAAACAAACAAAACGGGATTTAGTAACTGAAATTGCTGCAACATTAGCATTTTCTGCTATACAAAATAATGACAAGATAGGAGCTATATTCTTTACAGATCATATAGAAAAATATATACCACCTCAAAAAGGACGTAAACATATTCTCTTTTTAATAAGTCAAATGTTAAATTTTAAACCCGAAAGTAGGCGTACAGATATAAAAAAACCTTTAGAATTTCTAACAAGTGTAGTAAAGCGTCGCTGTACAGCGTTTATTCTTAGCGATTTTTACTTACATTCTGATTTTCGTGATGAAATAACAATTGCTAACAAAAAACATGATGTTATTGCTTTACAAGTGTATGATCAGCGAGCAAAGAACTTACCTAACATAGGATTAATTAATGTAGAAGATGCCGAAACAGGAAACATATCACTTATAGATACTGGTAGCAAAGCATTACGTAAAGCCCACCATGCTTATTGGATAGAACAACAAGAACGACTTAATAAGATATTCTCATATAGCAAGGTTGATAGTGTATCCATTGCTACAGATGATGACTATGTGGAAAAACTAATGATGTTATTTGAAAAGCGTAACTAAATGAGACGATTTATTTATTTGGTAATATTTTCATATATTTCGATAATAGTTTCAGCACAAGTAAATGTTGAATCAACAATAAATAAGACCAAAATAAAAATAGGTGAGCCTATTGAATGGAAGATTATTGCTAAATCTAATAATACAGCTAAGGTTATATATCCATTATTTAATAGCTCACATATTTTACCAAATGGAGTAGAGCGATTATCACAAAAAGTTGATACTATTTTAAATGGTAATGAAAGACAAATAATTTATATACAGCGAGTAACAGCTTGGGATGCAAAGCAATATAAACTTCCTTCACAGAAAATTTATATTAATAGTAAATGCTACACAACTAGTCCTTTAACTATAAGCGTTATAGATGTTAAAGTAAACACTTCAGCTAAGGCAAAGCCTGCTGATAATATTCACTCATTACCATTTGATATTATTGAGTGGATACCATTAATATTGTTATTTATATTAGCTATATGTTTATTGTTTTTATCTTATTATTTTTATAAAAAAAGTAAGCGTGCTAATAAATCTATAAAAAATAAAACATTAAGTAAACGATTATTACCACATGAAAAAGCTTTACAGGAAATAAATAGAGTTAAGGAACAAAATAAGAATACTGATAGAGATGAAAAGCAATATTATACCGAATTGATAGATATACTTCGTAACTATCTTTCTGAACGATTTATGATTAATGCTATGGAATTAACATCAGAGCAGATTATAAATCAGTTGAAAGATGAAGGTGACAAAGCTAAAATTACAGAACTTCAACATGTTTTTAAAACAGCAGACTTAGTTAAATTTGCAAAATATTCAACTATAGAAACGGAACGCAACTATTCAATGTTAAATGTTGTTCAGTATATAGAAGATACAAAGTCTATGGAGCAACCTGTAACAAATAGTGAACCCAATATAGATAATTTATCACAGCATATAAATTCAAAGAGACATAAATTACTTGTATCTGTTAGCTGTTTATTATGTGTTATAGGGATACTTTTGTTAGCTTATGTTGTATATGATATCATAATATTGTTAAGTTAAAAATACAAGAGGACAGTATAAATATGAAATTTGCAAATAAAGAATTTTTATTTCTTTTGTTACTCATTATACCATATATTATTTGGTATTTTAAGCGGTATAAGCATAACAAGCCAACTATGCGAATGAGTGATACGTTTGCATTTGTTAATGCTCCCAAAAGTTGGAAGGTGAAATTAAGAAATCTTCCAGTTTTTTTACGTTGTCTTGTTTTTATTTTAGTAGTTATAATATTAGCTCGTCCCCAGACCAATGATCCGTTAAATGAGCATGATGTAGAAGGAATAAATATAATGCTTGCTGTGGATGTTTCAGCAAGTATGTTATCAGATGATGTATATCCCAATCGAATAGAAGTAGCAAAAGATGTTGCTCAAGAGTTTATAGCTGCACGCCCTAATGACAATATAGGTCTGACAATATTTGCTGGAGAGGCCTTTACTCAATGTCCAATGACAACTGATCAGGCTACACTTCTTAACATGTTACACAATATACGAGCAGATTTGTCAATAGATGGTATAATAAAAGATGGCACTGCAATAGGAATGGGATTGGCTAATGCTATAAGTAAACTAAAAGATGTGAAAGGAAAGAGTAAAGTAATAATACTTCTAACCGATGGTAGTAATAATGTAGGTGATATATCACCAATGACAGCCGCACAAATAGCAAAGAAGTTTGGAGTAAGAATTTATACAATCGGTTTAGGCACTGGTGCTAAAACTGTTAAAGGTCAAGCTGTTGGAGTTATCGATTATAAAACATTACAAAATATAGCATCTATGACTAACGGTGAGTTTTATAGAGCACAAAGTAGAGCAGAGTTATCAAATATATATAAAGATATAGATAAATTAGAAAAATCAAAGTTTAAAACAACGAACTATAATAAAATGTACGAAGCTTATCTACCATTTGCTTGGGCTGCATTTTTTTTAATGTTATTAGAGATAATAATGCGAACTATAGTTTTACGTACTCACCCATAACATTTAAGTATCTTAAAACGCTCATCTATAAAAAATATAACAAATAAATAATGTTTAGATTTGCAAATCCATATTATCTGTGGTTATTATTAATATTACCAATATTAGCAATAATATATTATCTATATAATAATCGTTCACGTAAACAACTAAAACGTTTTGCAGACGAAAAACTTATATCTCGGCTTGCGCCTAATATATCAAAATATCGGTGTGCTATAAAGTTTTGGTTAATGGAGATAGCACTATCTTTAATTATTCTAATGATAGCACGCCCCCAAATAGGAACAAAGATAGCAACTAATAAACAGAATGGAATAGAAACAATGATAGCTTTAGATATAAGTAACTCTATGCTATCACAAGACATAAAACCTTCAAGACTCGAACGAAGTAAAATGTTAATAGAGAGTCTTATGGATAAGTTCTCTGACGATAAAGTCGGTTTAGTAGTATTTGCAGGAGATGCTTTTATTCAGCTTCCTATGACATCTGATATAGCTTCGGCAAAAATGTTTCTCAATAATATTGATCCTTCACTTATAGGAAATCAAGGAACAAATATATCCGCAGCTTTAAATCTATGTTTGTCAAGTTTTTCTAATAAATCAGAAATAGGCAAAGCAATAATTCTTATAACTGATGGGGAAGATCATGAAGGACAGGTAGAAGAGATGGCAGCAAAAGCTAAGAAAGCTGGGGTTAATATTTTTGTCTTAGGTGTAGGTACAAGTCAAGGTGCTCCAATACCACTATCTAATGGTAAGTATTTAACAGATAATACAGGTAATACAGTAGTTACTAAATTAAATGAAAATATGTGTAGGCAAATTGCTACAGCAGGTAATGGTATATACATAAATGTTGATAATACTCCAAATGGAGAAACTAAGTTAATATCTGAGATTAATAAATTGCAGAAAGGTGAAATCGATGGCATACGTTATAGCGACTTTGATGAACAATATCCTGCAATTGCATTAATAGTGCTCTTTATATTAGCAATAGAAGCCTTTATACAGGAACGTAAAAAAGTAATATTTGAAAATATAAAATTCTTTTCAAAGGATAAAAAATGAATAAACGAATTACGTTATTATTGTTGATGATACTAATTCCTTTTAGTATGATAGCTCAAAACGAGCGAGATTTTATACGTAAAGGCAATAAATGTTTTGCAAAAAAACAGTATCCTCAAGCTGAAATATTTTTCAAGAAAGCACTTTCAGTAAATTCAAATAGTGCAGTAGCTTCATATAACTTAGGTTGTACTTTGCAAGCTCAAAACAAATTTAAAGCAGCAGTACCTTATTACGGTAAAGCTATTCAATCAGAAAAAAATAACTTTAATAAAGCCAGTGCATATCATAATTTAGGTACTACTTATCAGGCACAAAAAGAATATGCCAAAGCAATAGACGCCTATAAACAAGCATTACGTATAAATCCTAATCATAATAATGCACGTTATAATTTGACAATGTGCAAAAAGATGTTGAAGAAACAGCAAAAACAGAATAATAACAAAAACAATAATAACAGAAATAATAAAAATAACAAGAATGACAAGAATAAGCAAAAAAATAAGAAAAATAAACAGAACACCAATCCTAATAAAAATAATCAACAAAAGCAGAATAATAATATGAATAGAGATAATGCTGAACGCCTTTTAAATGCAGCATTACAAGCAGAAAAAGAAACACAGCAGAAGCTAAAAAAATATATGAAACAACCAATAAGAAAGTCAAATGATAAAAATTGGTAGGAATATATCTATGAAGAAATTGCTTTATTTATTATTTATATTTATAACTCCATTACTATCTTACGCACAAAATGTACGAGTTTCGGCACCTAAGAAAGTTGCAGTAGGAGAAGAGTTTCAAATTGAATATACAGTTAATACAGAAAATGTAGAAAGGTTGAAACTTGGAAATTTACCGCGTGGACTCAGGATGATAGCTGGTCCTTATTATACATCTCAAAAGAATTTTCAAGTTATTAATGGACATACAAGTAGTTCCTCTACAGAAACATTTACATATTTGTTTATTACTACTCAAAAAGGTGTATTTACTATTCCGTCTGCAAAAGTAGTAGTAAAAGGAAAGACTTTAGTATCTCAACATGTCAGAATTACATCTGTCGGAAATGGAAATATTAAACAAAACCAGCTTAATAATCGAAACTATCCACAGCCTGATGTTGAAGTACGAAGCCCTGAAGAGAACCTACCAGCAGGCAAAGATTTAATTATAAAAGTAATAGCTAATAAAAGACAAATTTACGAACAAGAACCTGTATTATTGACATATAAAGTCTATACTAATGCAAATCTTGTACAGTTATCAAGTGATATGCCTGATATACAGGGATGTCATACACAAGAAATAAAACTACCGCAGCAAAAAACTTTTACTACCGAAACCTTAGGTAGACGTAAATATAGATGTACTACATGGAGTAAATATATTCTATATCCCCAAGTAACAGGTAAGATACATATTCCTAAGGTTAATTTTAGGGGTATAATACGTTCTGATATAGATGATTTTGATCCTTTTGCAATTATGTCTGATGAAGGAGCAGATATAGAGAAGATGGTAAAATCAAATGATCTTAATATCAATGTATTACCATTGCCAAATAAACCAAGTAATTTTTCAGGTGGAGTAGGAAGGTTAAATATTACTGCACAAGTTGATAAGAAAACAGTTAAGGCTAATACACCAATTAAGATACGTGTAGTAATAGGTGGTATAGGAAATTTAAAGTTAATAAAAACCCCAACTATAAATTTAGATAAAAGTTTTGATGTATATGATCCTAATATATCCGATAAAACTAAACTATCTTTAAACGGAGTAGAGGGTAATATGGTGTACGATTTTATAGCTATACCACGTAAAGAAGGACAATTTACTATCCCACCTATTCAGCTTGTATATTTTGATACAGCTACAAAAAAATATAAAACATTAAATACATCACCTATAAATATAAATGTTGAAAAAGGCGATGGTGTAGCAACTTCTTCTGACTCATCTGATTCTTTATTATTCAATGGAGATATTCATGACCTGAAGAGAGCAGATAATATGACTATGTCTACAAACAACTTTTTTAGTTCGTCTGTATATTGGATAATTATAGTAGTTTTATTATTACTATTTATAGGCATATTATATAATTTGCGTAAGCGTGCTTATATACGAGCTAATATTGCAGGACTAAGAGGTAAAAATGCAGAAAGCATAGCCTTACAGCGACTTCATAAAGCTAAAGTATTATTGGATACAAATCAGCCTACTGACTTTTATGATGAAATTCTAAAGACCTTATTAGGATATGCAAGCGACAAATTGTCTATTGAAGGGGAAGTAACACGGGACATTATTTCTCAACGATTTAAAGAAATAGGAGTTAGTGATGATGTACTTTCTATTTTTGAAAAAGCAATAGATGAATGTGAGTATGAGAGGTACGCTCCTGGAGATGAACACGGAAATATGACTACAACCTACAACGCTTCTGTTAAAGGTATTACTTCGATAGAAAATTCTATACGTGAAAATAAAAAAATGAAGAAACAAGAAAATAAATGTTCCAGTTCTTCTGTAATGTTATTTATGTTAGTAATAGCCTTATCATTTTGTAATCTACATAATGTAAGTGCAATAAATGCCGATGAGGCTGCAAAAGCATATCATAGTGGAGACTATCTACAGGCAATAAAGAGTTATGAGTTGTTGCTCAATAAAAATAAAACTGCTGAATTGTATTATAATTTAGGAAATTCTTATTATCGTGCTAATAATATCCCAAAAGCAATATTAGCTTATGAACGTGCGTTAAAAATAGCTCCTAATGATGTAGATATAAGGTATAACTTAAAGATTGCTCAATCAAAGACCATTGATAATATTGAACAAAAATCAGAGTTCTTCTTCATGATATGGGGCAGGGATTTAGTAAATATATTTACTTGCAACACTTGGGCCATAATAAGTATTATAGCAATGTTTATAGCTCTTAGTTCTATAATTATATACTTTATGGCTTCATCTATAAAGTTCAGAAAAATAGGATTTTTTATTTCATTAATTGCTATATTTATATTTATTATATCAACATTATTTGCAATAATCCAAAACAATAAATGTAATGATAGAAGCGGAGCTATAGTTATATCTTCCATTGCCTATCTAAGGTTAACTCCTGACCCTAATGGACACCCCAAATTAACTATACATGAAGGAACTCAACTAACCATAACAGATAAAACAATAAAAGGCTGGTATGAAGTAGAACTTTCAAATGGGCAAAAAGGTTGGATAGCCGTTAAGTCTGTTGAAGTAATATAAATATAAAAAATATGGATTTTAGTGATATATTAGGTGTAGATAGAGCATTGACACTTTTATTAAATGGAGGTGGCAGAAATATCTTTATGGATAATATAGTTTTAGTATTTACATCAGGATACACATGGATACCACTATATATATCACTATTATTTATTGTTTTACGTAATAATGAAAAGTGGAAACAAATATTACTTATAATTTTTTCTGTTTCATTATGTTATGCAATATCATGTGGATTAAATTTAGGATATATAAAACCTTTATTAGCACGTCCACGTCCTTTTTTCGACACAGCTATTGCAAGTCAATTACATATTGTAAATAATTATAAGCCAGAAGGGTTTAGCTTCTTTTCTGCACATTCCTGTAATTCTTTTTTACTTGCTACTTTTTTTGCTTTTTTAGTTCGTAGCAAGTTGTTAAATATTTGTCTTTTTAGTTGGGCTGTACTTACAGCCTATTCACGTATATATCTTGGCGTACATTATGTATCTGATGTAGTTGTAGGTACTATTATAGGAATGATGATAGGCGCAATAATATATATTATTTACAACTATATATATAAAAAATACAATCAAAATATAGTTTATATATCAACACAATATACTTCTACAGGCTACAACATGTCAGATATAGATATAGTAATCACAGTATATGTTATATTATGTCTTTACTGTATTTTTTATGGATTAATGTCAATAAAAATTTAAATACTATATATATCATGTCAATAGAAACAAAACATATTAAGATAACAGATTATGACTATGATTTACCAGAAGACCGTATAGCTAAATTTCCAATATCAAAGAGGGATAATAGTAAATTATTACTATATAAGCACGGTGAAATTAGCCATGATGTTTTTTACAATTTACCATCCTATTTACCAAAAAATAGTTTAATAGTATTCAATAATACAAAAGTAATTCAAGCACGTATTCATTTTAGAAAAGAAACAGGTGCTTTGATTGAAGTCTTTTTGATGGAACCAGCTATACCTGCAGACTATGAGCAAATGTTCCAAGTAACAAACGAATGTTCATGGTTTTGCATGGTAGGAAATTTAAAAAAATGGAAAGAGGGAACTTTAACCCGTAAGTTTGAAGTTAAAGGAGAAACAATTTCATTATCTGCTACAATAAATAAAGATAATGCTACTGCCGCTGATGTTCCTAATGGAGGTACAAACCATAGAATTGATTTTAAATGGTCTAATAGTAAAATAACATTTGCTGATATCTTAGAGATAGTAGGCGAATTACCTATACCTCCTTACTTGAATAGGGCAACTCAGGAAAGCGATAAAACTACATACCAAACTGTTTACTCAAAAATTAAAGGCTCTGTAGCAGCACCAACAGCAGGACTTCATTTTACAAAATCTGTATTGAAGGCACTTGATGACGCAGGAATTGTTAGAGACGAACTAACCCTACATGTTGGAGCTGGAACCTTTAAACCTGTCAAAACAAAAGAGATAGAGGGGCATAGTATGCATACAGAGTATATAGTTGTCCATAAACATACACTTGAAAACTTACTTTCACATAATTGCAAAGCAATAGCAGTAGGAACAACAAGTGTGCGAACACTTGAAAGCCTATATTATATGGGTATAAAAGTTATAAAAAATCCACAAGTAACAGAAGAAGAACTACATGTTTCTCAATGGGAGCCATACGATTATGAACATAATGAAGATGGTTTAGTGGTTATGAATGGAAAAACTATCACTGTAAAACAAACTATAGAAAGTTTACTAAATTATTTGAACTGTGATGGTATAGAAGCCCTTCATTCCAGCACACAAATAATAATAGCACCAGGATTTAAATATAAGATTGTTAATATGTTGATAACAAATTTCCATCAACCACAATCTACTTTACTTTTATTAGTTAGTGCATTTTTAAACGGCGATTGGAGGCGAGTTTACGATTACGCACTTAAAAACAATTTTAGATTTCTTAGTTATGGAGATAGTAGCTTACTTATACCATAAATAAAAATTAAAAGGCAATAAGTTATGAAAATAGGTGATAAAGTGAGATTCCTCAATGAAGTAGGAGAGGGCAAAGTCTCAGGATTTAAATCTAAAAATATAGTATTAATAGAGGATGCAGATGGTTTTGAAATACCTATGCAGACCAATGAAGTTATAGTTGTTAATGAGGATAAAACAATAAATAAAATAATATCTACAACAAACAAAGAAGAAAATGATAGCGACGATAAATTATCAATAAAAGCAAGACTCTCTGCAAATAAAAAAACTTCAACTGGCAAAGACATAGAGCCAGATTACGACCCTGCAGATAATTTCAATCCAATTCCAAAAGAAAGAAAAGAAGGAGAGAAACTTAATATATATCTTGCTTTTGTTCCCAAGAACATAGATAATTTATCAAAGACAGATTTTAATACTTATATCGTAAACGATTCTAACTATTATATACATTACGTGTATATGGTGAAAGCCGAAAACGATTTATATATGATGAAGTCTGTTGGAGAGATAGAGCCAAATACAAAGTTGTATATTGAGAGTTTTACATATGACAACTTGAATAATATATTAAATACAGCAATACAGTTATTTGGTTATAAGATAGATAAACCTTTTTCTTTTAAAGATACATTAAATGTAAAAATAAAGATTGATGGTACAAAATTCTATCGATTAACTTCTTTCCTTGACAATGATTTTTTTGACCAACCTGCAATATTATACCCTATTACCGAGAAAGAGCAAACACCTACTTTGCAAAGTAAAGTTTTAGACGATGAACATTCAGCGTCACTTAAAGAGCTTAAAGATAAATTTTCTTTATCTGAAAACCAAGTTACACCAAAAGCTACTGTAGGTAAGATAAAAAAACATAATAGTTCAAAGCATATGTTGAAGACAGACAAAATAGTTGTCGATTTGCATGCCGACAGTTTATTAGAAACAACTGTAGGAATGAGTTCTAAAGATATTCTTGAATATCAATTGGACGTTTTTCGTTCAACACTAAACGAATATAAAGCACATACAGGTCAAAAAATAATCTTTATACATGGCAAAGGCGAAGGTGTTTTGCGCCATGCTTTGATAACCGAGCTTAATCACAAATATAAAAATTATTATTATCAAGATGCTTCTTTCCGCGAATATGGATATGGGGCGACACAGGTAACAATAACAAATAAGTAAACTAATATGAAATATGGATTTGTTAAGGTAGCTTCTGCTATACCAGCTGTAAAAGTAGCTGATACAAAATATAATCTTGATGCTATAACAAAATTATTAGTTTTAGCTGATGGACAAGGTGTCGAAATTATAAATTTTCCTGAGCTATCAATAACAGGCTACACATGTCAAGATTTATTTAACCATGATGTTTTATTGGATCATGCTGAACACAGTGTCTTAATGTTAAAGGATATAACCCGACAAATAGATATAATAACGATAGTAGGGGTACCTATAAGCATCGATTCACTGTTACTTAATTGTGCTGTTGTAATTCAACATGGAAAGATATTAGGTATAGTGCCTAAAACGTATATTCCTAACTATCATGAGTTTTATGAGAAACGTTGGTTTGCCTCTGCAAGCGATTTAAAGCCTACAGAGGTTTACTATGCAGGGCAACAAATTATTATTACACCAGAGCCTCAACTATTTAAAACATATGATGGAGTAAAATTTGGTATTGAGATATGTGAAGACCTATGGGCTCCAACACCTGTTAGTAATAAGCTTACTATGGCAGGAGCTGAAATAATTTTTAATCTTTCGGCAACAAATGAGCTAATTGGAAAATATAAATATCTAAAACAACTTATTTTGCAACAAAGTGCTCGAACTATATCTGCTTATGTATATAGTAGTGCAGGATATGGAGAAAGCACACAAGATGTTGTTTATGGTGGCAATGCTATAATTGCAGAAAATGGCTCTATATTATCCCAATCTAAGCGTTTCTGTATGGAGGACCAAATGGTAACAACAGAAATAGACATAGAAAGATTAAGAACAGAAAGGAGAGCTAACACAACGTTTACACTTGCACAAAAAGAAGTTTCTTCAAATGTAAATATTATAAACTGTTTAGAACTTAACAACCCTGAAGTTGATTTCAAACTAACAAGAAAAATAGCGCCTCATCCTTTTTATCCTGATGATGATAGAAGTAGAGCAGAGAGGTGCGAAGAAATTTTTAATATACAATCATTGGGACTGGCTAAAAGACTGCAACATATAAAAACAAAGACTGTTGTTATTGGCATTAGTGGAGGGTTAGACTCTACGCTTGCGCTTCTTGTTGCTGTTAAAACATTTGATAGGCTTAATATTAACCGAAAGGGGATATTAGGTGTAACAATGCCAGGTTTTGGAACTACCGACAGAACTTTGTTAAATGCGCGAAAACTTATGCAGTTACTTGGTGTCAGTATAATAGAGATAAATATTGCAGAAGCTGTAACACAACATCTAAAAGATATTTCCCATGACATATCTATACATGACACAACATACGAAAATGCGCAAGCACGTGAGCGAACACAAATTTTGATGGACTTAAGTAACAAGTATCATGCAATAGTAGTAGGTACAGGCGACCTTAGTGAACTTGCATTGGGGTGGTGTACCTATAACGGAGACCATATGAGTATGTATGGAGTAAATGTAGGTGTGCCCAAGACACTTGTCAAGCATCTTGTAAAATTTGTTGCTGATTCAACAGACAAAGAGGAAGAACGCAAGTGTTTGTTAGACATAATAGCCACACCTATATCTCCTGAGCTTACACCTGCTGATGAACATGGAAACATTGTGCAGCAAACGGAAGACCTTGTAGGACCATACCAGTTACACGATTTCTTTTTATATTATTTTTTGCGTCATGGTTTCTCTCCGTCTAAGATTCTATTCCTTGCAAAAAATGCTTTCCAAGGTGAGTACACAACAGAAACAATTAAAAAGTGGCTAAACGTGTTTATACATCGCTTTTTCACCCAACAGTTCAAGCGTTCTTGTTTGCCAGATGGTCCAAAAGTTGGTAGTGTTAGTCTTTCACCAAGAGGAGATTGGAGGATGCCTTCAGATGCTTCAGAAAGTGATTGGAAATTAGATTAAGCTGTATTTAATTAAATATGTAAGCTTTCGATTAAACTATTTTATTTTATATCATTTATGTTACTATTTTGTTTATCTTAGTATAAACTTAAAAGTAACAAGTGTTAAAAGGCTGATACCTCGTGAGAAGTGTCAGCCTTATTTTTTATTTGCTATTTATATGTTAAAAATGTAGATGTATAAA
Source organism: uncultured Prevotella sp. (assembly GCA_946998295.1). GTDB lineage: Bacteria > Bacteroidota > Bacteroidia > Bacteroidales > Bacteroidaceae > Prevotella. The sequence goes on along the minus strand of CAMPYS010000003.1, from coordinate 1,507 downwards.
GGTTTAGCTTTTAAAATACGCCCATATGCTTAAACTACTCCTCTATAGGTTTAGGAAAAGACAACAGTTTGTCTCTGTAATATTCATATTGTTTTCGTCGTAACTCTATCTCTTTAGGTAGTCCTTTGCTGATAGAGGTGCAAAGTGTGTCAAACTTGTCAAGTATCTCTACTATATCGTGTTGTACACTAAGAGGGGGAAGAGGAATGGACATGTTTGCAAGTTTTGTAGTATTTATAGTAGGAACACCTCCTAAACTTTGTAATGATTGTATTTGCTGTTCTTGTACTTTAAGAGAATAATATAAAAATTTAGCAATTAGAGAAACACCTTTGTTTTGTATAACTGAAAAACATTTATCATTCAAATAAAAATCTTGACTTATATAATTGACATAACCAGCATTTGCGCCAACTCTTGATACAGTTACAGTATTTGCTTTTCTATTAAATATGTTTATGAAATCCATAGGAGCTTTACCACCACTAATAATAGGATACAAACCATTATCAATGGCGTTCTTTTTAGTTACTCCTTTGCCTGTTTTTATCTCGCACACCTCTCCGAGCTTTTTCCACTGTACAGAACCTTTATTTTTAAGGTATTCTTCGCTAAGCAGTTTATCTCTGTAATACTCATATTGTTTTTTGCGTAACTCTAATTCCGTCTCTAATTCCGTCTCTAATTCCGTAAACTTGTCAAGTATCTCTACTATCTTACACTGTACACTAAGAGGGGGAAGCGGAATAAGGATGTTTCTAAATCGTGATTTTGAAAGATTAAAGCGTGTAACACCACTCGCTGTTTTTACAATTTGTTTACGAAGTATATCACAACGAAAAAGATATTTAGCAAATTCTGGGATTATTTGTATATCATGATTAAAACGAAGACCAAAAGAAAAGCTATTCAGATAAATATATTTATCAAAATGTGTTGTAACTGCACAAGACATACCAACTTCTTCAGGTGTCTCAGAAGAACCTGTAAACAGAACATCTCCATATTTGACTACATTTTGTTTTTCATTATCACTAATAGCAACTTTGCTTAATTGTTCGTTATGTACTTCTATATTATCAAAAATATTTTTGTAAGGTATATAAAGTGCGTTTCCATTTTCAAAATCATGTTTATTTTTACCTGTTAGTCCAGAATAAAGTTCAGCCACCTCTCCGAGCTTTTTCCACTCAACAGTAGCCCCGTTAAGTAACTTTTCTAAGTAGGGAAATATTTTTGTTGTTGCCTCCATTTCTATTAAGTTATTTAATCTTTATAACATCTTATCAATATCAGTAACAAAATAACGTTTGTGCGCATTGATAAGAAGGGTATATATATATTCCAATTGCAAATATACAATTTTAGTCTATTAAAATAGCATTATTGTTATTTATCCTTTGCAAGTAAGTGTTTAGCTAAACAACTCTATAAGAAAACCAACGGCAACTCTATAAGAACCCCTAAAGCGTTTCTATAAGAACCCCTAAAGCGTTTCTATAAGAAC